>DNVL01000246.1 GCA_003507515.1 Legionella sp. | reverse complement strand
TCAAAGACATGATAATGCGTCATGGCCACATACACGAGGTAGCCTCCCGTCGCATGCAATACGCCTTTGGGTGTGCCGGTTGAGCCTGACGTATAGAGGATGAATAAGGGATCGTTGGCATCCATGTGCTCGACCGGGCAATGTGTGTCAGCGTCTGCCATCGCATCGTGATACCAAACGTCGCGGTCCTGCTCCCAATGCACTGCATTGCCGGTGCGTTTGACCACGATGACCGTGTGAATGTGTGGGCAATGCAGCAATGCGGCATCGCCATTCGCTTTAAACGGAATGATTTTTTCGCCCCTAAATCCCTCATCTGCTGTGATCAACAGTTGGCAGTCCGCATCTAATAGGCGTGTTTTTAACGCGTCGGCTGAAAACCCTCCAAAGACGACGGAGTGAATGGCGCCAATGCGTGCGCAGGCGAGCATCGCAANNATAAATGCACACGCGGTCGCCTTTTTTAATCCCGTGGGTTTTCAGGACATTGGCCAATTGGCTGACCTTCTCATGCAATTGACGGTAGGTGATGGATTGGGTTTCATTTGGCGTATTGCCCACCCACAGCAGAGCTACTTTATTTTTGCGTGTCGGCAGGTGTCGGTCTACACAATTATAACAGGCGTTGAGCGTTCCATGGGCAAACCACTGGATATCAGCCGTTGTGAAATCGCCTTTGATGACCTGGGTCCAAGGGTTAAACCAGGAGATGAATGTCTCGGCTTGTTCGGCCCAAAACACGTCAGGCTCGTCAATGGATTGTTGGTATAACGTTTGGTATTGCTCGGCATTGAGGTTCGCTGTTTTTTTAAACGGCGTGAGAATGGGATAGCGTGTGTTATGGTGCATGTTGATGACATTCCTTTGTGTTTTTTCGGTATCCAATAGGCTTCGCCCATGTCTCTCGGGCTTCATTTTGAGGGCTTTGATTTAAAAAATCAAGGCGGTGAACGAACAGCGTGCTTCACCGGCTTGACACAAATAAAAACAATAACTACATTTAAAGAACATAAACAACACAAGGAAGTCATCATGATCCGTTTATTTGTTTTATTGTTTACTGTGGTGTCACTCGGCTTATTGGCAGGATGCTGCACGAATGATATGTGTGGCTCAGGAGCCACTTATGTCGCAACCACCACCTGTACTTCATGTACTAATACTTGCCAGACATGCAATAACACCTGCAATACGTGTGGTTCCAATGCTAGCTATACATATGGCGGTTGGTATTGATCGTTAGCGTAAGGTCAGCACGTCACAGGGTGCATCGCGGATGACCTCATGTGCTGTGCTGCCTAGAAACGCAGGTAATTTACTCGGTGTGTGAGCGCCAACAATGATGAGCGTGCACCCTAGCGTTGTCACTTTATTGAAGACATGTGTTTTGATGGAGCCAATCTCAACAAATTGCTGTTCACGGGGGATATCTAATGCATCGCCCAGTGCGGCCAATACAGTCTCTGCATCTCCTTTTATCGGACTATCAAACTCAGCGAATCCCAGTCCTTGGGCCAGTTGCAAGGTGGCAGGCGGCTCAATGACGTGAAGTAAGAACAATTTTGCATCAAACCGTTTGGCAATGGCCACTGCTTGTTGGCACATGGCAAAATGGTTTTCGTTTAGATCGGTGGCAAGCAAGATGTGGGTATACATAAAAACCTCGTGGATAAAACGGACAGGTTCCAGTGTAGTGGATGCGGTGAACGAAGATCAATGACCTGATTCATCCTTAAACAGTCAATATTTCCAGCAAAGGCATCAGCACAAAATCCCGTTTCAGCATCTCTGGATGTGGCACGATTAAATCATGGGTGTTGATCACATGCTTTCCATACAGCAAGATATCAATATCTAATGTTCTCGCACCCCAACGCCTTTTTCGAATACGGCGTTGTTTGTTTTCAATGGACTGGCAATGCCGTAGTAGCGCGTGTGCAGACAGTGTGGTCTGGATCGCAATGACCTGGTTGCAATAATTGGGTTGGGCGCGCACACCCATGGGCAAACTGTGAAAAACCCGCGATTGCTGGATGATGGCTGAGCGGGGCAGCGTCCGTAGGGAGGCGATTGCGCGGCTTAACTGCCGTTTGGGGCAGCGCAGATTACTGCCCAATCCTAAATAGATATCCACCATATTAGGATTTTGTTTTGGGTTTTGGTTTTCGCCGTCGGCGCGGTTTTTTAGGCGGCGGGGTGTCTTCTTGATCCAACACCATCTGGGCTTGGGTGGTTTCATCGACATCTTGGAATGTGGTCCACCATTCCGCCAATTCCATGGATTCATCACCGGCCAATGCTCTGAGCGCAAGAAAATCATAGGCACCGCGAAAACGTGGATGCTCGAGTAAGGTGTATGGACGATGACCTGTGCGTTTTGAAAACCGATATTGCAATAGCCAAATCTCCCGCATGACCTGTGTGAAGCGTTTTGGAATGCTCACGCGTTGGTTCTGCTCTGAAATCACCAAAGACATCGCCTTTTCTAGCGCGGGCAGCGGCTCCATGCCTTCTTCTTTGAGTTGTACCAGGCGATCCATGAGAGGAAACCATAAGATGATGGCATACAAAAAAGCGGGTGTGATGGGTTTTCCATCACGAACACGGGTGTCGGTGCTTTCAAGCGCGTTGATTAACAGCGCATTGACGGGATACTCCCCGTTCAGAAGGGCTGCCGTTTGTGGAAACAGATGATGAAACAAACCAAATTGAACCAGTAACCGTTGAACGGATTCGGCTTCTCCGCATTGATAGAGTTTGGTCATCTCATCAAATAAACGCGATCCAGAGATATGGGTAATGAGTTCACTTAATGCAAATATTGGGGCGGCCGTTGCGGGCTCAATGTCAAAATGTAATTTTGCGCTAAAGCGAATCGCGCGTAACATGCGCACCGGATCTTCCTGATAGCGGGTTTCAGGAACGCCAATCATTCGAATCACGCGTTGGTTCACATCATTGACGCCGCCTGTAAAATCAACGATTGAGCCATCTAAATGGTAATACAGTGAATTGATGGTGAAATCACGTCGCCATGCATCTTCTTCGAGGGTTCCGTAGGCATTGTCACGGATCAACATGCCATGGTCGTTGGTTTGCTGGTTTGTATCCTTGGTGTCTACTTCATTATTCAGACCACGGAAAGTGGCCACTTCAATGATTTCACGATGATACAAAATGTGCGCTAGTTTGAACCGGCGGCCAATGATGCGTGCATTTCGAAAGAGTTGCTTGATTTGATTGGGCGTGGCATTGGTGGCCACATCAAAATCTTTCGGGGCTTTGCGCAAGAGTAAATCGCGTACGCTGCCTCCGACGAGATAGGCTTGAAAGCCTGCGCCATTTAAGCGGGTTAATACGCGCAACGCATTCGGACTGATATCCGTTTTTGAAACGTGGTGTTTATTGCGTGCGATGGTATGCGTTGCATCACTGGCCTGCGGTTTAGGTCTTGATTTACGCAATATTTTTTTAATGAAGTTGATGATTATTGTCACCTGAGTTGATAGGTTTGATAGCGGATACATTATAACGAAGCTTGCCGCGAAAGTGAACCATTTACCTTTATGCAATAATTGTGGAGAATGAGGATTCGCACATGGGACGATCTATCACCTACCCAAGAGAAGCCATGGAAATTTTAGATATTATTTTTAGTGTCGTTGCTTTAATTATACTTGAAATCGTGTTAGGCATTGATAATTTGGTTTTTTTATCCATCTTAACGGAACAATTGCCCCGAGAAAAGCGCAAAAAGGCGCGCTATTGGGGGCTCACGTTTGCATGGGTGACGCGTTTATTGTTGCTGGCGTCTGTTGTTTGGTTGGTGAAATTAACCCATCCATGGTTTTCCATCGGTCATTTCTCCTTCTCTTTCCGTGATCTGTTTATGATAGCAGGAGGAACTTTTCTCATCGTGAAGGCGACGGAGGAAATTCATTTTGAGGTGGGGGAAACCAAAGCCGAGCAGAAAGCCATTCGAAAAGCACCCGGAACGCTTCGTGGGGTGATTCTTCAAATTGGTTTAATGGATATTATTTTTTCTCTAGACAGCGTGTTAACGGCGATTGGGCTAACGCAGAACTTCATGGTCATGGCGACGGCGATTTCGTGTGCTATTCTCGTCATGATTTACGCCAGTGAGCCGGTGGGGCATTTTATTGAGCAGCACCCTACCATTAAAATGCTCGCCTTGAGTTTCTTGATTTTAATTGGCACATTACTGGTTGCTGACGGCTTTTCTTTTCATGTACCACGTGGCTACTTATATTTTGCGATGGGATTCTCCTTGGGCGTGGAGTCGTTGAACTTGCTGAAAAAATCCCGTCGTCAAACAAAAAAAACCGGAGAGAAGGCCTGATGTTGATCATTAAATCGTTTCATATTATTGCCATGGTCGCATGGTTTGCCGGACTTTTTTATTTGCCGCGGTTGTTTGTATACCATGCGGCGGCCCATGATGCGATTAGCCTTGAACGGTTTAAGATCATGGAACGCCGCCTTTTTCGTGCCATTATGTGGCCTGCTGCTCTATTGACGACCGTCTTGGGTGTTGGGTTGATGACGTATAATTTATCTTATTATTCAAGTGCCCGTTGGATGCAAGCTAAATTGATGTTGGTGGCGATACTTTGGGCGTATCACTTTGTTTGTGGGGGGATGGTGAAGCGATTTGCGCGCGGTGAAAACACACATGCGCCACGTTATTATCGTGTGTTTAATGAAGTACCGACCCTGCTGTTAATAGGCGTGGTGCTTCTCGTGGTGTTGAAGCCTACGTTGCTGTGAGTGGTTGGGCGCGGGCCCAACCAGGCTACCCATTACTCGATTTCAATCATTTCAAAGTCTTCTTTTCCAGCACCACAGTCGGGGCAAAACCAGTTTTCGGGAACATCTTCCCATGCCGTTCCTGCTTTAATGCCATCATCCGGCCAGCCTTCTGCTTCGTTATAGATGAATCCACAAATAACGCAAATAAATTGTTTATAGGTTTGCATGTTGATTACTCGGCATTAAAAGGAAGCTAATCTAGCCATTATGAGGGCGAATGTAAAGACTCCTTTGATTTTTTGTCGTGTGGAGTGGCATGTTTTTAAAAGACCAGGCATCATGTGCGCCATTGTTTCCATCCTTTTTTAGAAGAACACAACATGCTTAAAAAAAGAATTTATACGTTGTGTTTTATGCTGTTGCTTTTGATGGCCTACTTCGTTTTTACAGCCACCCAACAATCCAGAGCCCCGCACCGTGATTTGCAAGTGCTCATGGATATGTATTATCGGTTGAAACAATCCAATCCAAATGCTGCAGAAAAGGCATTGTCCATTGTGTTGCAGCAGGATGAAAATTATTTACCGGCGTTAAGAGAAGGCAGCCAATGGTACCTTCATGAAAAGAACCTAGCGCGTGCGCGGCCCCTATTGGAGCGCCTGCACGCATTGCTTCCTGAAAATAGTAGATACGCGGCTCAATTGGCTCGAGTGATTCTTTTGTCGCTGGAGAAGGGCACGCATCGCCCTTGTCGTGTGCAGGCGCAATGGGCATTGAATGCCATGGCGTCATATTTGCCTGTTTATACAGACGCTTCCCATGTTGTTTTGAAGGATCATAAGGTGGGTTCCGTTGCGCGCACCCATCTGACGATCATGAAAACCAAACAAAGCGCAGCTTCTGTGATGCCAACGCATTTAGGCGGGTTGCAAATCAAAGCGCTGCCCGCACCTTATTTTTCGGAAATCTTTTTCACACCGTTTACCCAATCACGTTTTGGATTAACCGTGCGTCCGTTCATCGCACGAGCAGGTGTTGAACAGGGCAATCGCTTTCAAACGAAGCAATATGTATTTCTTCGCCGTACCGATGACAATCGTTCAAGAAATTTCGGTCAAATTTCGCAAATTTATGAAGATGATGTGCAGATTACAGGCGTGGGCGCGCAAGTCAAGCCTTTCCCGAGCCTACCTGTGGTTGGTTTTGTTGAAGCGGGAACAGCATATGATTTGGTGTATCGGGATCGCGACCGGTGGCGGGGCGACTTACGTGCCGGCTTCATGTATTACCAAAATATTGGATGCCAGCCGGCGTATGATGATGTGTTAAACATAAGCCTGAACTATTACGGTGAGTGGTATGCCGATATGATTTATTTCTCCAGATATCAGAACAATGTGATTGGGGGAGCGGTGACCCGTCATCGGATTCGAGCATTGCAATATAAAAGCAGTGTGGTGAATGTGTATGTGGTTGGGCGAGCGCTTACGGATACGCAGCGTGTATTTTATAACAATTTTGCCGAAATAGGCCCAGGCATTGGGTTTGTGCCGTCAAACCGATTTAATCTGCAATTGCGATTTGAGCACCTTCAAGGGATATATCTACCGGCGGGAGCGATCCCTAATCCATATCCCAAGCATTACACGAATAATGTCGTCCAACTCCTCTTTTATGTGAAATTATGATGCCGAATGAAATGATAATCACCCTTTATTTTGTGATGTGGTATTTGCTGGCGACGTTGGCTGTGTTGTTTGTTGTGTCAGGATTGGATGATTTATTTATTGACGGGTATTATTGGGTGCGTTTTCTCTGGCGCATGCGTAAGACGAGGCATTATGAACCCCTCAGTTACGAAAAATTAACCGCGAAGAAGGAGCAGTTTATCGCGGTTTTGATCCCTTGTTGGAATGAGGCCAACATTATTGGCACCATGTTAAGGCATAATGCGTATTCTGTTGATTATAAAAATTATTATTTCTTCGTAGGCGTATACCCCAATGATCCTGAAACCGTGGCGGAAGTTCAGGGCGTTGCCGATGTGCTGCCGCAGGTGCAGTGTGTGGTGGGGGACGCGCCGGGACCTACAAATAAAGCCTCTAATTTAAATGCAATCTATCAGCGAGTGAAAGCATTTGAAATGGCGCAGTCCATTTCATTTGATATCTACGTTTTTCATGATTCAGAAGACATCATTCATCCGCTGTCGTTCAAATTGTATAACCATTTGATCCCGCGAAAAGACATGGTTCAAACGCCCGTTTTTCCACTGGAGGTGAGTCTTTGGAACTTTACGCACTGGCTGTATGCCGATGAATTTTCAGAAAATCACACCAAAGACATTATTGTGCGTGAATCCATGCATGCACACGTGCCATCGGCCGGTGTAGGCACGGCATTCTCAAAGCATGCGTTAACCATGCTCGAGAATAAAGACACGGCCACGCCCTTCGCCACCCATTCGCTCACGGAAGACTACCATACCTCGCTCGCACTGCGTGAGCTGCACCTGAAATCCGTGTTTGTGACCCAAGCGGTGATACGCATGCGTTGGAGGCGTCGCAAATGGGGTTCGGGCTATGTGAAAAAACAAATGAAGGAATACATTGCAACGCGTGCGCTGTTTCCACTGGCGTATAAAAAAGCCGTTCGGCAAAAAGCGCGCTGGATCATTGGCATTGTGTTCCAGGAATGGGATTTAGGCCATTGGCCTTCAGAATGGCAAATCCGTTATTCTCTGGCGCATGATAGAAAATCATTCATCACCCATTTCATCAATGGGTTTGGGTATGTTGTGTTTACGTTTTGGCTGGTGTATTCGGGGCTCACGTATGGACGGCCTGAGTACCCCGCACTGCAAGAGCAATTTAATTTACATCCATGGGTCTGGTGGCTGGTTCTTTTGGTGACGTGTATTATGTTTGAACGCTTATTGCAACGCGTGATTGCGGTGTCACGGATTTATGGCATCATGCCTGCATTGCTGTCGATTCCACGTGCGTTTTATGGAAACATGTTGAATTTACATGCATTGATACGGGCCTATGGTGTTTATTTTACGGCTCAAAAAAGCAAAACTCCGAGCAAACAACCTGCCTGGGATAAAACCGAACACCAGTTTCCTGGCCGTCATGTGCTCGTGCCTTATCGCCGAAAGTTAGGTGATTTGCTCCTGGAAAATGATTTAATCAATCCCGAACAATTGGAGCGTGCGTTGTGTGAGCAGGGCAAAACAGGCGAGCGATTAGGGGAGGTGCTCTGTCGTTTAGCGCTTATCAACAAAACGGCCCTGTTAAGGCTATTGGCTACACAATATCAGGTGGGTTTATTCCCTCAATCCAAACTTGAAGCCGCGCAACAGGCGTGCAGGGATGTATTGCCGAAGAAACGGGCGGCGAAATTTGCAAAGCACGGGATTCGTCCGGTTGCGATTCATGCCGCCACACAGCGCATGACCGTGGCGATAGATGATCCCACGAATGAATTGTTATTGAAAAAAGTGATGCGTCTCATCGCGCCGTTTAAGGCGGATTTTGTGTTGATGAGTGAGGAGTAGTGGCGCAACAGACGGTTGTCCCTGCGAGGGCAGAGACAACCGTCTGTTGATTGAGTGAAACGTTAGACTTAGTTTGGTCCTGGTGCTGCGGGTGTGTTCAGATAAACCATCGCCTCTGTCGCTGCTTTCGTCAACATCTGTTTCAGAGAGCCGGCCAATTTAGTGAGGATTTCAGATATAGACCCCCCTTGATCGAAACCATATATTTTATAATCAAGGGTTTCTTTCTTCACTGCATCGGATTCATCGTTGAAGCCAATGGTGTTGAAATACTCATTTTCAAACTGATCAGCGATGATGCCTTCCATTTGTGCTTTTGTCATCACCTGAGAGAGTAAACCCAACATTGACTTAACTTGATCAAGGTCCATATCTCCTTGTGTCGTGGACACCTGGTTTACGGCCCAATCACAGCAACGGTGCAGCGATTGCATCGCCTGCGTGTATTCGGCATAAGCGGTGTCACGCTCTTTTGCAAGGTAGCCAGTATAGATCAAAGCCATCGGTGCTATCAGCCAGTTGAAGGGGATAAACGATGAAAACGAAGCCACTATACCGAGAGAAAACGCAACCGTAATTTCTTTATCAATGGCTTTCACATCGAGCCATTTTTTTCGAGCGGTGTTGGTTAAGTCTGTAATGATATTGGTGTGGTTTGGAAATTCACGATCAAAGTGATACCTAGAGCGAATCTCATCAGGAAATTGTTTGAATGAAGGGTTGGTAATCATATTCTTGGTAGTAACACTGTCTTCGTCTAGTTGAACATCGTTAGGGCTATGTTTGACTGCAAAAAAATAAGCACACATCGGTTATGACTCCTCAAGGTAAATATAAATTTGTTTCACACGCGATTTTAGATATAATTTTGATCAATGTCAATATATTTTTGTCTTCTTTGCTAGGGCTGGCGCTAAATGATGGTGTCATTTTGGATGCTTTTCCCCTGATCCGGCTGGGGTGGTAAATCATCTTCCATCACCGGTGATTTAAAAAATGGACCAACTATTTTCGATCGTTTTTGCATCGCTTCGATGATGTCATGCTGATGATGCCTTTTGGGTGCTCTTTGCGCGTGAAGCATGGCGTGGCTTGCCTTGGCCATTTGACGGGCATCCAGGGGATTCTTTTTAGGCAAATAAGGGGTTGATTCCAAGGCTTGTTGGATTTCATTTATTTTGTCAACGACCGCTTCAATGCCTTCCTCAAACAGACCGCCCTCGAGATTGTCGTTGCTATGATCATTGAGTATGTAAACATCCGATCCTGTCGCATGTTTGGCAGTGTATTGAAAAAATACAGGGCCTACAAATTGACGTTCATTGGCACGCACTTGTTGACGAGTCAGAGCACGCCCTATAGGAAGAGGGGCTGTATCACGTTCTAAACGCGCTTTGATGATATTTAAATAACTGCTACTGGCCACGTTCACACTGACTCTAGGATATTCAGCGGGTAAATATGCATCGGCAAAATGCTGTGCAAAAACCCCTTCCATGATAATAATATCGGAAGGGTCTATTTTTTCTAAAATAAGTTCCCCTGACGCATCCCTTTGATACCGATTGGTTGCGAAGATCAGTGTTTTTTGATAAATCGATTGGCCTTGAGCTAGTGCCGTGAGATCATCACATAACTGCTGTAGGCATAAATGAGTGGGTGCATAAACCTGGGGATCTTGGCGAAATAAATCGATGTCTGGATATTTCAGTACATCTCTTTCCTTGTAATAATTATCCATACTGATCATCTGACAAGACCTTGAATCCTGCTGAAGTCTTTCCAATAACCGTTGAGAAAAAGCAGTTTTTCCTGATGCCGAAGCACCTGCAATCATGACAAAAATCATTTTGTGTTCCATAGGTTGTGTTGTGATAAAACCGAAAAAAGTCCGTTTTTTTCCGATGATTTCATTATGCCAAACAAATCAGCTGATAAAAAGCCGGGGGAGGGATTTTTAGGGCAACCCACTATCTACATGCTCTTTATTAAGACCAATGGCTTGTCGTGTCGTAGCAATTTCGGTACAGTGCAGCCATTGTATTCAACGAGTCAATGGCTAATGGCCTCTTCTTTTGTTCATTTGCGCGTGCACAGCGAATTTTCTTTGGTCGATGGGCTGGTTCGCATCGCACCACTCATGGAGGCCTTGCCTGATAAAGGCATGAATGCGGTTGCCGTCACTGATGTTTGTAATTTGTTTGCCGTGGTGAAAGTGTTTAAGGCGGCTGTTGCGGCCGGCATCAAACCCATTTTAGGCTGTGATTTGCTGTGCCACGATCCGGTGAAGCCAGAACGCCAATCCTCCATTGTGCTCTTGTGCCAAAATGAAGTGGGTTATCGCCATCTGACGCAATTGGTATCCAAGGCGTATCAAGAAGGGCAGTGTCAGGGTAAACCCTGGATTCATCCCGGATGGATTGCGAGCCATGCGGAGGGATTGATTGCGTTATCAGGAGGGCGTTCTGGCGATATTGGGCAGGCGCTGTTAGCGGACGATGAAGCGATGGCCTATCAATTGGCCCGCGCATGGATGCAGATTTTTCCTGACCGGTTTTATTTGGAAATACAGCGCACCGGGCGTGTAGATGAAGCGATTTATAATCAACGCATCGTGCAACTGGCTGATGCGTTGCAGCTTCCCTTGGTGGCCACCAATGATGTGCGTTTTTTGCACCCTGATGATCATGAAGCACACGAAGCGCGGGTCTGTATCCATGAGGGATATGCATTGGCTGATCCAAGGCGCAATACGAGCTATAGTGCACAGCAATACTTGCGATCAGCCGATGAAATGCAGGCGTTGTTCAGTGACTTGCCGCAAGCCTTGGAAAATACGGTTGAAATTAGCAAACGTTGCACGGTGACGCTTGATTTGGGCCACAACTATTTGCCAAACTTTCCGGTGCCGCCGGATTCATCGGTCGAAGACTATTTATCATTAACGTCGAAAGAAGGGCTGGAAGGGCGATTAATACAGCTCGCCCGCGGGCGTGTGATAGATCGAGCCCCCTATGATGAGCGCTTGCAGACTGAGCTGGATGTGATCAATTCAATGGGGTTTGCCGGCTATTTTTTAATCGTGGCGGATTTCATCAAATGGGCGAAACAAAACGGTGTACCGGTGGGGCCCGGACGGGGGTCGGGTGCGGGATCACTGGTAGCCTATGCGTTGCTGATTACTGATTTGGATCCGCTTGAATATGAATTGCTGTTTGAACGCTTTTTGAATCCTGAACGTGTCTCCATGCCTGATTTTGATATCGATTTTTGCATGGAAGGGCGCGATCG
>DNVL01000291.1 GCA_003507515.1 Legionella sp. | reverse complement strand
ATCGCTTTTGGCACCATTTGAATTTCATCTAAAAATAACAGGGTTTTACCCGGCGTGATGGGCTTGCGTGTAATGAGTGATAATTCACGCAATATTCGGTGAGGATCAAGGTTTTTTTCAAAAATACCATGCGCGTCTGTTCGGAGCTCGAAGTTAATTTCGACAAAATCATCATAAGTTGTACCGAGTTTCCGGACAGAATAGGTTTTCCCCACCTGCCGTGCGCCACGCAGTAGTAGCGATTTACGGTGGGAATTATGCTTCCATTTCAGTAAAAAATGGTCAATTATACGTTTCATTTTTTATATTTTTGGTTGAAAATGCAATTTTTTGTGTGACATCATCCAACGCGTGCCCAGTCAAAGCGATCCTTCGCTACGCTCTAGTGCCTCGTCTTGTTAATAGGCTCCCTTAAGCTGTCGTCTGCGCGGGGACGACAATAACAGGACGAGGCGCTAGATGATGTATATTATGTCAACGCGAAGGATTGTACCGTAGTGTCATCGCCACTGTGTGATTGTGATTCGCTTCCACAAATCGTCGCTTCTGGAATCGGAGGAAAAAAAACCACCGTACCCGTTGGAGCCCTTGGCATACTCATGATATAAGCATCTACTGATGTTCCCATTTGTACAGGCGCTCCATGTGCTACCGGTTTTTCATCATCTATTGGCTGCGCGTATAAAACCGGAGGTGGTGGTGCGCTTGCTAAAGCATATGGATTTGAAGCGCTAGAATTGATGAGCCCTCCATCAGGTATCGGCTCCGCCGGCTTCGTGTTGTCTTCTAAGGGATTCAGGGCCATTTCATCTGTATAGACTATCGTATAGGGCACCTTAAACGCGTCAGGATGCGAGTCTGCATACACCTTCCGTTGTTCAGGATCCAAGCGACTAACGCCGTCAGCAATGCGCTGTTGCGCTCTTGGAGGGGTATAAAACAGACCACCATATTCAACATAAGGGGCTAAATAGGATTGCAATCCTGCGCGTTGCCCCAAGCGCAGAACGGGGTCAAGCGTTAAGTAATCCACTTTGGTAACCTTGGTTCTGTTGAGCAACCCAATGAGGGAGTCTGCCGCTTTGGGGTAATGGATTTGAAGATGCTCGGCATCTTCACAAAAATGAGTCAAGGTCCCCAGCGATCTAAATTTGAGCAAAAAAGCATATTGCTCATAAATATTATCGACCGTTTCAGCGGGTACTGCATAAGCGTATGTTAACAAAAACCAGCACAATTCACGATCGGTCGACATGGCATTTAGCAATGCTTCACGCTTTTCATGGCCAATGACCTCCTGATTCATTAAAATGCCATTCAAGGCACCTAAAACACGTTTTTTTCCTTCCGCTTGATTCGTCAGGTAAGGATGGAAATGCTTTAAAACATCAAAGAGCGCTTTCGCTTGATGGGTGTTCTTTCCATCCAGCACACGTGTTTGTATCATTTTTGGAAGATATTCGGTGAGATATCCATGAACGAATGGCCTTAGAGGGCCGATCGTTTGAGAATCTTGTTCACAGAATAAATCCAGATGGCTCCGCAGCGTGTTCCCGATACAAGTCTCGCGTTGAGAATGCTTGATGAGAACATAGTTCATCTCCTTCGACAATAAAAATTTTTTAAAATCAGGACTCATTTGCATCAAAGAACGCACGATCTCTACATTAAAAGCAAAGTTCTCATCCTCCAAATGCTCGAAAAACAAACACGAAACAAAGGAGGCCCGATCCTTTGTTTCAATGTCATTCCAAATATTTTGAAATAACACGGTCATTTCACCGACTGGCAAGAGCATTGCCCCATTAACGCGCTGGCTTGAATATTTGTGCACTTCTGATAATGTCTGAATAAAATCCCATGCTTTTTTTGTATCCGTCCCTTTAATGGTTCCTAAAAAATGAGTGTAGATCTGTCGTTTTTTTAGCAATGGAATAGACAATCCATTCACCAATCGCATGGAATTGGAATTGATACCTATGTGATTGGACGTCAATAAACAAAACTCGAAATGGGGTGCGGTTAAGATAAGATGGGATAACATCTTTGCCCATTGACTACCATTAACACGATCATATGAAAATAATCCGGCAATAAACGCTTTCTCTACCTCATGCTCTGTGTCAATAGATGGTTCAACAACATGTGCCCAAAGGGAGCTGACCAAATCGGCATTACGCGGAAAAAACCCAATGGCGCGTTGCAAAATATGCGGGCATTTACCGTCTAACTCAGCGACGAGAAACATCTTTCTCAACGCATTCCGCTCAACAAACTGAAAAACAGACAAATCATCCGCATTGAATAAGTCAATACACTGTTCAAATCGAGTTACATCAATTAAAGTGGGACTGAGCAGAAACGCCAAAAACGTGGCTTGCACTTCCGGTGCCTTCGGTTGAGGCTGCATAAGCTGAGCGATAAGAGTAGACGCATCGCTTGTCTTTTTGATTTCATGTAAAAACAAGTCAGCTTTTGCTATGCGCGCGACATCTTCTTCTGTAGCGGCTATCTGCTCCCAGATGTCGCTTAACAATTCTATTTTTAAATCAAGGGTTATTTTTCGAGCCAACGTGTGTGTCACCACCGCAAAGCATGCCTCGAGGGTGTCCATTTGGCCATACCTAAGCTTTAGAATGGTTGAATAGACAACGCGCATTAATGGGTCAACCGAGGCCGCCCTCATTTCGCGGTCCATTCGATTAAAAATAAGCTCCAGTCCTATGGTGGGCACATCCGGAATGGGTGTAAAAAATCGCTCTTTTATTTGTTCTAAAGTCGGTATGCTATCACTGGCCTCTTCCAAAATGGCCGTTAACCGTTCCAATCGAAGCTGTGGAACGACATCAACCCAAAAGTCTCTATCCCATTTTACTACGGGCTTCACATCAAACTTTTTCATTTCTATTCCCTTCCTATAGAGATTAACTGGCCAATGCGTCGGTGGCCGCAATGTAGTCATACCCTAGATCCCGCGCAACGGCTTCATAGGTGATCATGCCTTGATGCACATTCAATCCATTCAATAAATGGCCATCACTCAGTAATGCCAGTTTGACACCCTTGGTCACCAAATTTAGAATAAAAGGCAATGTGGCATTATTTAATGCAAACGTAGATGTTTTCGGCACAGCGCCTGGCATGTTAGCCACGCAATAATGCACCACCCCTTCTGCCATGTAGGTGGGCTCTTGATGTGTGGTGGGTTTACTGGTTTCAAAACAACCGCCTTGGTCGATGGCAACATCGAGCACGACCGAACCTGGGCGCATGGCCTGTAACATGGAACGCGTGACCAATTTAGGAGCGGCTGCCCCGTGCACCAACACCGCACCCACGACTAAATCCGCATCTATCACGTAACGCTCCAATGCCTCACTGGTGGCATATATTGTGTTTAGTTTTGAGCCGAACTGAAAATCCAGTTCACGCAATCGTGACAAAGATTTATCCAGAACCGTGACATGAGCTCCCATGCCCATGGCCATGCGCGCAGCATTCGTACCGACCACACCCCCACCAATCACCACCACATTTCCAGGTGATACGCCGGGGACACCGCTTAATAATATCCCGCTTCCACCCTGTGCCATCTCCAAGCAATGCGCACCGGCTTGAATGGACATGCGACCGGTGACTTGCGACATGGGCGTTAACAAGGGCAGTCCACCGTCGTTTTGGGTCACTGTTTCGTATGCAATCGCCGTTACACCCGATTCTTTCAGCAAGCGGGTTTGCTGGGGATCGGGGGCTAGGTGTAAATAAGTGAATATCGTTTGGCCTTCACGCAACCGCCGGCATTCAACAGGCTGTGGCTCTTTCACTTTAATGATGAGTTCTGACCTATCAAACAGCTCATCCGCTGTATCGACT
>DNVL01000092.1 GCA_003507515.1 Legionella sp. | reverse complement strand
ACCATGTGAATGCGGTCAAGCGAGGCTACAAAAATAAACGAAACGTACCCGCGGCGCTTTGTGATTATCAGGTTTTTATGTTCGTGTCGGCAAAGTCGAAGAAAGTCTCTCATGATGCGCTGATGCAGGTACGCATTTCGTTTGAATCAGAATTGCAGGTGATGGGATATGGTCACACACGCCTCTCGGTAACAGATTTTGTGACACTCATGCGCGTTATTACTTCACCCATACAAAATGAGATTGAATGGCCAAAAATTCATGTTGATGCCTCTCAAAAATTGTCTGCGTCACTGGTGAAACCAAAAACTGAAGTGCTGATTCAGGATGCGCATATTGATTTTAAGGTATTGAATGATGAAGGCGAGCCACAGCACACACGTATTGTAAATCTTGCCATTGATAAATGGCCTGAGCAATTTGTACTTTGGTCGCAGCCTGATTTGTATGCGAATGTTTTTAATCCTGATAAGGGCATTCAATGCCCGTTTCTCATCAGCTTCACGGTTCGTGGAAGTCAATTA
Source organism: Legionella sp. (assembly GCA_003507515.1). Classification (GTDB taxonomy): domain Bacteria; phylum Pseudomonadota; class Gammaproteobacteria; order Legionellales; family Legionellaceae; genus DDPF01. The sequence continues at coordinate 2,221 of DNVL01000092.1, read as the reverse complement.
GAGACCATTCGAAGTGAGGCGAAATCAAAATCAGAATCGCTTGCGAAAGGAAATAATGCCGTTCAGCGCATGTTAAACCCGCGATTGCTGGACGAGATTCGTGATTGGTCGCACGGTTATCAAGAAATAAGCAAAGGCAACATGAGCTTGCATGATACGTTTTATAACATCGTCCTGTTTACGAATGAAGAGGACAGTGTGCGTCACGTTGCTCAAGTGATTGCGGCGTATCGTGAGTTTGGGTTTGAACTTAGCCAACAGCCCAAACTATCGTTTAGCCGTTATCTTGCGAGCTTACCGTTCTTTTTATCCGAAGGGTATTTTGAAGATTTAAAATTACTGAACCAGACAAAACGATTAAATCATTTTGCTTGTGCGAATCAGTTGCCTTAAATTGCTGATTTTAAAGGCTCGCCTAAGGGCATGCTGCTGCCAACCTATCGGCATCAGTTAGCATATGTCGATACGTTTGATGGCAAGAGTCTGCCAATCAGTAATTATAATTTTGTAACCGTTGGCTCGCCTGGCTCTGGTAAATCGTTATTGAATCAGTGGCGCATCCTCAATGGCTTGGCGAGTGGCGAAAAAATCTTTGTGCTAGATTTGGGTGACTCCTATAAGCATTTGTGTGAGCTCGTCGGTGGGACATACATTAATGCTGCCAATATCGCGTTAAATCCATTTACCTTGTTTGATTTTGATGGGGAGGTCGAGATTGAAGGTAAGGTGATGACGAATCATAGTCAAATTCGAGATTTGCTGGCGATTATGGCAAGTCCTCATACGCCTATTTCCAGCATTCAAAACGATTATTTACTTGAAGCCGTTATGGCCTGTCATCGGCGGTTTGGAAATCAAACCTGTATTGATGATGTGTTGGCAGAATTGACCCACATGAACACCCAGCATCCTAATGGTCCCGACAGCCGCTTAAATGATTTGATTGTGCATCTTAAAAAATTCGGCAAGGAAGGGATGTATGGCCATATGTTTAATAGTGCCACGCCATTTCTTGCAAACCCTGATTTTGTGGTGCTGGAGATGGGGGAATTTGAAAACAATCCTGATCTTTTGACGATTATTATGTTTGTGATGATCGTGGTGATTCAGGGGCAGTTTTACCACACGGATAGAAACCGCAGAAAGCTGTGTATTATTGATGAAGCCTGGCGTTTTATAGTCGGAAATTTTAATCCCATCGCTGCACGTTTTATCGAACAAGGATTTAGAACAGCACGAAAATACAATGCGGCTTTTGGGGTTATCTTTCAGCAAATTGGCGATATGTACGGCTCACTGCAGGGGCAGGCGATTGCTGCTTCGAGTGATATTAAATTTATTCTGCGGCAAGGTAACTTTGAGCATTACATCAAGGAAAATCCGAACGCGTTTGATGAACGTCAGGTTCGCTTGATTCGAGATTTTGGCGAAGCCGGTGCCCAGGGGTTTTCAAATGTGTTGGTGCAATACGGTAATGCCTATACTTTTCATCGCTACTTTGCCGATCCCTTCACCCGCGTGTTGTTTTCATCCAATGCAGAAGAATTTTTTGAAATCGAGACACTCATGCAAAGCGGTTTGAGTCTTGCTGATGCTGTCTTGAAAGTCGCAGAAAGTCGTTATGGAGATGAGCTATGCGACGCTTAAATCCATTTATTGTTGTATTCGGAGCAGGTCTGGTTTTGGGACTCTGCATGATGTGGGTATGCAAGCCTGTCGTGAGCATCGCCGTTTTTGACAGAAAAGCGATGACACAAGCCTTTATCGCAGAGCTAAGTCAAAAAACATTAGATCCCACAACGGTTACAACCTTAACGAATCGATTTGTGGATGTCATGAAAAAGAGTCTGCATGATTATGCCGATGAACATCACGCACTGATTTTAAAAAAGGAATGTGTTGCACAGGGTAGTGGCCTTGATATCAGTCCGGAAGTGGCAGAACGTGTACGTCAGCATATGCGAGGTGGGCTATGAAAAGGATTTTGTGTTTTTGTCTTTTAAGCATCGCCAGCACAATTTTTGCGCGTGACTTAGGTTCTTTGGGGCATACCTTTCCGGTGCAAGAAAGAAGTTTGCTGGAATTGATTTATGAGCGCATTCATCAATATCAGGCTGGTGTTGAACCCCATTTATTTGAACAATCAATTCAAAAGCGTGTGGCTGCAGATATTGTAAGGCCAGAACCTTTGGGGCTTTTGACCGCTGAAAAAACGCATCAT
>DNVL01000047.1 GCA_003507515.1 Legionella sp. | reverse complement strand
CTAATTGCAAACTCATATATTGCAACAGGGCGTTCTTTTCAGTGCTATCCATGTCATTTGAATTAACCAGATCAAGAGCAAAATCAACGAATCGCGCTATTTTTTCTTCTTCCATCAGGTTTTTGTCATCATGCGTTCTTTGATACTGGTCCAGTATTTTCTTAACCAACGCTTCTAACTTTTCTGTGGTTATCATAGGCACATCATGAGATAGTGTTTGACGCGTCAATGCAATTTTTCTCAGTAACGCTTGAGTGTTCGCGTTTATCGGCTCTCGTTCTTCATTTGTCGTCAAGTCACGTGATATGCTTGTTTCAAAGGGAGGAGCGTCTGTTAAAGCCTGTAAAGCAAGCACCGCGCCTAATAGATTGGCGTCAACACCACTAGAAATCAGCAATGTTTGATTCATATAATCCATATCCCAATCACGTGACCAGCTGAAAAAAGGGCAGGATAACTCCATCATGACACCCTCCCTTCTGTCTTTAGGATAAAGGGTGAGGTGAGAGTAAAATATATTTTTATTAGCCGTCACTAATGGTGTTTTATGATCCTGAGCCAAAATAGTAAATCCAGGAGAATTACCTTTAGAAACAAAATGTTGTAAATACCCGGTCAACTGTCCATTCATATCAAATAACTTAAATTCCATGCCGCCCAAAATGTGGCGTTTGTATTTTACCGATGCTTTTTTTTGACCTTGCTCATCTAAAAATTCAAAGGTTAATTTTCCTTTACTCTTTTTTGAACTCAAAGGATACAAAGAACCAACGATGAGCTCATCAGACGTCAGTTGAGCACATCCGCTGCAATGTGGTATTTCGCGAATACTCAGCGTATTCGGCATGGCTTCATATGATAATGCAAACGCAGCATCAAGCAGCAAAGGCATTAAAAGAAGGCTCAAAAATATTCTTTTCATTACGGCTCCATCTAGAACGATTTTGTCAAACGGTTAATTCAGGAAAGTAATATTAACATATCGCGCTTACTTTTGTCAACTTAATTGGCTTGATGGCGAAAAAAGTCGCATCTTTTAAATGGCACGAAAGATCTTGCTAAACGGTGTTACGATGTTGGTATAAACGTGACCCTCATCCCTTCATGAAGACGTTATTTCAGCTTTAATAATCCCAACAATTCCATGGCCGCCATCTGTTCTGCTTTTCGACGCGTTTCGCCTTGACCTGCCGTCACTTGTGTAAGCCCAGGCACGCTGCAAGTCACATAAAAAAGTTGATTGTGCTCATCACCTGTGATTTTTGTGAGGGTATATTCTGGCAAGGGACGCTTTTTTGATTGCAGGTATTCTTGTAGCTGTGTTTTTCCATCTTTTAAGGTGTTGTTGAGTTCGGGGTTATCCAGCCGTGTCCGGTATAAATGAAGAATCACATGCTGGGCTGCAGAAAATCCGCTGTCGAAAAACACGGCGGCAAACAGGGCTTCTAGTGCGTCAGCCAATATAGAGGCGCGACGAAATCCTCCGCTTTTTAATTCGCCTTGTCCCAGATACAAACAATCGCCTAATTCCAATTCGAGCGCAATGGTTGCGAGCATGTCGCCTTTTACGAGAGACGCCCGCAAGCGACTGAGTTGTCCTTCGTTTTGTTGGGGATATTGTTCAAACAGCGCATGCGAAATGACTGCGCCCAAGATAGCGTCCCCTAAAAACTCAAACCGTTCGTTGTTTGCACTGCCCGCGCTGCAATGGGTTAAGGCTTGTTTTAAAAAGGCAGGCGTTTTGAATTCATAATCCAAACGCCGACACAGTCGATCTAATTTGTGTTGCATCGTGTTGTTACCCATCAATGAATCAACCGACCGATACGACTCCAACGCGGCATGTAGGTTTTCCCATTCCAGCTCATCCAAACGACCGATGCTTTACCGCGTAAATAATCATCTGACACGAAGCCCCAGAAACGGCTGTCAGCACTGTCGTCACGATTGTCTCCCATCATGAAGTAATGCCCTTTGGGCACGGTCACGGTCACGTCAACGGCCGGCATATCGGGCCGTATGTAAATATCATGTTCTATGCCATTTAAATTTTCTCGGTATTTCGCAACGGTGTTGCCTGAGCTTTCATCGGTTGTGTATTCTAAAAACGTTTGATTGGCGACTTTGCCGTTGATGGTTAGAATTTTATTGTGATAACTGATGGTGTCCCCCGGCACGCCAATGACACGTTTGATATAGTCAAACGATGGGTCTGGCGGCCAGCGAAAGACAGCGATGTCGCCTGTTTTGGGATTTGCAATGGAGATCACTTTTTTCTCCCAAACCGGCAAACGGACACCATATGCAAATTTATTGACCGCTACGAAATCACCGACCAGCAAGGTGGGTTCTAATGAGCCGGATGGAATTCGAAACGGCTCGACTAAGAACGAGCGAAGCAATAAAACGATTAAAAACACAGGAAAAAAAGAGCGGGAATATTCAATAATACGTGCAGGTGCTTGTTCAGGGGTGCGCTTTTTTTGCCAAAGCAAGAGGTCCAGTAAATAAACGAGCCCCGTAACGCAGGAGAGAACGAGTAACCAAAACGCAAAATTCATGACACACCACCTTGTTTTTATTTTTTCTTATCCGTTTGAAAAACGGCCATAAACGCGGCTTGGGGGATCTCAACATGCCCCACTTGCTTCATGCGTTTCTTCCCTGCTTTTTGCTTTTCTAATAACTTGCGCTTGCGGGACACATCGCCGCCATAGCATTTTGCAATCACGTTTTTACGCAATGCTTTGACAGTTTGTCGGGCAATGATATGGCCGCCCANNTCCACGATTTGCCCACCAATTGCAGCTTGAATAGCCACATCAAACATTTGGCGTGGGATGAGTTCGCGCATTTTGTCCGTGAGCATTTTGCCGCGACTCACCGCGGCACTCCGGTGCACAATGAGTGACAGAGCATCGACGCGCTCGGTGTTGATCAACACATCCATTTTGACCAAATCGGCTTCTTCAAAACGTAAAAAATTATAATCAAGGGACGCATACCCACGACTAACCGATTTGAGGCGGTCAAAAAAATCTGAAACGACTTCATTCATGGGAATATCATACGTGACCGATACTTGCCGACCGCTATACGTCATGCTGACTTGTATGCCGCGCCGCTCGATGCAAAGGGTAATGATGGAGCCCAGGTAGTCTTGTGGCACTAAGATGTTTGCACGCACAATCGGTTCGAACATTTGTTTGATTTGTTGCGGCGGTGGGAGGCGTGATGGGTTGTCAATGAGGACGGTTTCGCCTTTGGTGTTAATGATTTGGTAAATGACTGTAGGCGCTGTTGAAATCAACTCCAGGTTGTACTCACGTTCCAGACGTTCTTGCACAATTTCCATGTNNTCCTGCACGATTTCCATGTGCAACATGCCCAGAAAGCCGCATCTAAAACCAAAGCCTAAGGCTTCTGACGATTCAGGTTCGTAGAATAAAGAAGCATCGTTTAAGCTGAGTTTGGCCAATGCTTCTCGAAATGCCTCGAAATCTTCGGCGCTAATGGGGAACAGACCGGCATAGACTTGGGGTTTAACGCGTTGAAAGCCGGGCAAGGCTTTTATGGCCGGGTGTTTCTCAAGCGTGAGCGTATCGCCAACAGGGGCACCCTGAATTTCTTTAATGCCTGCCACCACATAACCCACTTCGCCTGCTTGTAGCATATCCGTCGGCGTGCGTTTTGGGGTAAAAATCCCCACTTGACCGACTTCATAGCTTCTGCCAGTGGACATGATCTGCATCTTGTTCCCTTTACGCAGCGTGCCATTGACGATGCGAACCAAAGAGACCACACCTAAATAGCTATCAAACCAGGAGTCGATGATCAGCGCTTGCAAGGGTGCCTCGCGGTCGCCTTCAGGCGGAGGTATGCGTTGGACCAAGGCTTCCAATACGTCATCGACGCCCAACCCACTTTTGGCGCTCGCTCGAATGGCATCATGGGCGTCGAGGCCAATGATGTCTTCTATTTCAGTGATAACGCGTTCGGGTTCTGCCTGTGGCAAGTCAATTTTATTCAAGACCGGCAAGACATAGAGGCCTTGATCAATGGCTGTGTAGCATACGGCCACGGTTTGTGCTTCAACCCCTTGCGCTGCATCCACCACCAATAGGGCGCCTTCACACGCGGCAAGCGAGCGCGAGACTTCATAGCTGAAATCCACATGCCCCGGCGTATCAATAAAATTTAACAAATAC
>DNVL01000160.1 GCA_003507515.1 Legionella sp. | reverse complement strand
AAAATTTAGGCGAAGACGAGGCTTATGTATTGAATATGCCCACGCCAGCCTGGACGCCAACGATGAATGACGAACACACGGCTGATTTCAGCGATTTTGATTTTTCTGCACCATGAGAAATTTGGCTATCACAGCCACCAACCACATGCCCAACACTGCCGGCCAACGGATTTTGCTGGTGGGCGACTACATGTGGCCCTGGTATCAGGACGCCTGCGCAGACGCACTGGAACATCAGGGCTGCGTGGTGGAGCGGTTCGGCTGGCTTGATGATTTCCGTCACTGGCGCGAAGGATGCAGCGAACCCTTTTATCATTCGCTCTGGCACTGCATCCAATATCGCCTGCGGCTGGGGCCGGCGGTGTGGCGGGTCAACCGCAGGCTGTTGCAAGTTGCGAGGCAGTTCCAGCCGGACATCGTCTGGTTCTACAACGTGCAACTCATCGCGCCGGGCATCGTCAGAGCCATGCGCCAGACGTTACCTGATGCGACCTTCGTGCAGTACGCCAACGACAACCCCTTCAGCGCGGCGGCACGACCAGGGCTTTGGCGGCACTATTTGAATAGCATCCCGCTCTTTGATATGCATTTTTCCTATCGACACAATAATCTTGCAGACTATCGGTGCCTCGGTGCCCGATCGGTTCAACTGTTGCGCGCTTATTTCATTCCCGATGTGGATCATCCCGAACCGCAGGCGGGGATCCCTGAACGCTTTAAATCCGATGTTGTGTTTGCTGGGCATTACGAAGACGACGGCCGCGTGGCGATGCTTGAGGCTATTTGCAAAGCTGGCTTCAGGCTGAACCTGTTTGGTGGTGGCTGGACTGCGGCCCTGCCACGACTCGACGCTGACAGCCCTTTACGCGATTTATATCCTATTAGTCCGGTGACCGGGGCGGATTATCGCTACGCAATTTGTGGTGCCAAAGTGGCGCTGTGCTTTCTCTCCGCCTTGAATCATGATACCTATACCAGAAGAAGCTTTCAAATCCCCGCCATGAAAGTAGCGATGCTGAGTCAATATACCGATGACTTAGCTACTATGTTTGTTCCTGACGTTGAGGCCGTATTTTTTAGAAATCAAGAAGAATTGCTGACTAAATTGCAAACCTTGATAGCCGATGATCAGTACCGGGCCGCCATCGCCGAGGCAGGCTACGCAAGAGTCTATGCTGATGGCCATGATGTCAGGGCGCGGATGGGTGCGTGGTTAAAGGGCGTGCTGACTACTTTCACCAAGCCTTCGTAGTTGAAATTAATTTAAAAGTGGACAATCTATGAATATGATGAATAATATAAAAATAACGATGGCTGGAGAGGTTGAGTCTTTAACATTAAGAGCGGTAAACGAAAATGAACTTGAAAATCTTCGCCAGTGGAAAAATGAGCAGCGAGAATTTTTCTTTCATAAAGATATAATCACGCCCGAGCAACAACGCGCTTGGTTCACCAAATTTCAAGCACGCAACCATGACTATATGTTTATCGTCGACCTAAATGGCAAAGCAATCGGTTGTATGGGCATCAGACTGCTGGATGAAGCGTGGGATATTTATAACGTGATCTTGGGTTTGACTGATTACGGAAAAAAAGGCTACATGGGCAAAGCGTTTCAAACGATGTTGACTTATGCGCAATCGGTCAGAAAATGCCCCATTACCCTGCAGGTACTAAAAGCCAATCCGGCAGTCTCATGGTATAAAAAAAATGGCTTTATGGTAGCAGCCGAGCAAGCTGACCATTATTCAATGGTTTATCAATCCAACACTATTTAAGAGGAGAAATCATGATCTCAGTATTTGGATCCCTAGTCGGTGATGAAGAAATCGCCAATGTTGCCGCTTGCATGAAAAGCCAATGGATGGGCTTTGGCAAAAATGTTGATTTATTTGAAAAAAAGTATCAAGACAAATACGGTTTGCCCACTTTCGCCATGGTGGACAGCGGCTCCAATGCCCTGTTTATGGCCGTCACCTTGCTCGACTTGCCCCCCGGCTCCGAGATTATTTTGCCAAGCTTCACTTGGGTCTCCTGTGCTCAGGCGATTATTCTTGCCGGACACAAACCGGTATTTTGCGACAATGACCTGAGTACCATGAACGTGCGGGCAGAAGACATTCAGGCACGCATCACCGATAAAACCGCCGCCATCATGATTGTTCACTATGCCGGGCTTGCGGTCGATATGGACCCGATTCTTGCCCTCGGCTACCCGATCATCGAAGATGCCGCTCATGCGGTGGACAGTACTTACAAAGGTAAACCCTGCGGCGCCATCGGCGATGTCGGCATTTTCAGCTACGACGCCGTCAAAAACCTGACCGTGGGTGAAGGCGGCGGCATTACGGCACGTCTGCCAGCGCGCATAGAGCGAGCCAAGGTGATGCGCTACTGTGGCATCGGTAAATCCGGTTTCGATTCGGCTATCAGTACTGCGGGTGGCAAAAGCCGCTGGTGGGAGTACAACATTCAAGAGCCCTTCATCAAAATGTTGCCGACCAATCTGGCCGCTAGCATTGGGCTGGCGCAGTTAGACCGCATCGATACTTTGCAAGCCCGCCGTAAAACCATTTGGGACACCTACCAGCAAGAGCTTGCCACCGTGCCCGGCCTGATTACTCCACCCGAGGCCGAATCCGGCGATCGCCACTCGTACTTCACCTATTGCATCCGCGTGCCCAAACGCGACGAGCTGGCGCACTACCTGCTCAGTGAGCAAATCTACACCACTCTACGTTACCACCCCTTGCATCTGAACCCACTTTACGGGCAAATGGATGTGCGCTTGCCAAATTGTGAGCAATTGAATCAGGATGCGCTGAGTATCCCCATTCATCCGAGGATGAGTGATGAGGATGTGGAGAAGGTGATTGCGAAGATTAAAAATTATTATGAAAATATCGGAGCATAACGCATGAAAAGTTATGTGTAGTATGGGGCAGGAAATCAGCATGCTCCCGGATGGTTAAATTTTGATGCTTCTCCTACTTTTCGGATTCAAAAGATCCCCCTGCTGGGTTGTTTGTTAAAAAATAGATAAAATTGCATCTTTGACGCTGAGGTGCAATATGGTAAAATTGTGAAAGGCTTACCAATTTATGGGGCGTCCGCTGATTATGTTTTTTGTTCGAATATATTAGAACATCTTGCACTTGATGATGTCCATACGGCGCTAAACAATACCTTTAGAATATTAAAGAAAGGGGGGGTCGGGTAATAGTCCTTGATCTCCGTATGGATATAAATGATTATCTTCGCGATATGGCATCTGATGATGTCGTTGTTAGGCAAAAAGCGTCGATTAATTTTTGCAAAAATTCCTGCTTCGGTATGCCCGGAAGTAGGGTAAGTTTGATTGGAAGGATTTCATATCTTTTTGGCAATTCAAGTCATAGATGGATGTGGGATTCCGATTCGTTGACGGCAGCGTTGAGTGCGCATGGTTTTATTGATATCAAACCATTTAAAAAGAACGATAGTGATGACGAGATGTTATTGCGGCCGGAAAGGCCGAATCAATTTGAACGCGGTTCAGCATATCAGTGTCGCAAACCATGAGATGCAAAGGCATCGTCCTCGCCGGTGGCAGCGGCTCACGTTTATTCCCACTCACCAAGGGGATTTGCAAGCAACTGCTACCGGTGTATGACAAACCGATGATTTATTACCCTTTGTCGGTGCTGATGCTCTCTGGAATTCGTGATATTTTGCTTATTTCTACACCACTCGATGTGCCTATCCTGCAGCGTATTCTGGGTGATGGTTCAGATTTTTGTTTAAACCTGTCTTATGCAGTACAACCCAGTTCGGATGGTCTTTCCCAAGCGTTTTTTATTGGTGAATCGTTTTTAAATGGTGCACCTGCCGCATTGGTGCTGGGCGATAATATGATTTTTGGTCAGGACTTGACGCGCTTATTGGCGGTGGCCAATACCCGTCAAACGGGTGCCACTGTGTTTGGCTGTCGGGTCAAGAATCCTTCAGCGTTTGGCGTGGTTGAGTTTGATGACGCACAACATTTTTTGTCGATTGAAGAAAAGCCGGTGCAGCCAAAATCGCATTACGCCGTGCCCGGTCTTTACTATTACGACGAACGGGTGTGCGACATGGTT
>DNVL01000051.1 GCA_003507515.1 Legionella sp. | reverse complement strand
ACCGTGCATGTATTGCAAGGTGAGCGCGAACAAGCATCGGCTAATAAATCGTTAGGCCGCTTTGATTTAAGCGACATTCCACCCGCTCCTCGCGGTGTGCCACAAGTAGAAGTGACGTTTGATATTGATGCAAACGGCATTTTGAATGTCTCGGCCAAAGACAAGGCGACGGGCAAAGCGCAGTCGATTGTGATCAAGGCATCGAGTGGCTTGAGTGATGAAGAAGTCCAGGCGATGGTGAAAGATGCACAATCGCATAAAGAAGAAGATAAAAAATTCAAAGAGCTGGTAGATTTGCGAAACCAAGCCGATGGCATGATTCATAATAGTGAAAAATCATTAAAAGATTTGGCCGATGAATTGGCTGAAGATGAGAAAAAAGGCATTGAAACGGCAATCTCCGAGTTGAAAGATGCGGTTAAAGCCAATGAAAAGGCACAGATCGAAGAGAAACTAGCCGTCTTGACCACCGCGTCCAATAAAATGGCTGAACGCGTGTATGCGAAAAAAGCCGCTGAGGGACAAGCGGATGCGGGTGGCGCACAACCTGAAGCAGCTGCTGCAAAAGCAGACGAAGGGGTAGTCGATGCTGAGTTTGAAGAAGTGCATGAGGATAAAAAATAATCCATTGGATGGTGTGTTGGGAAAAACAAAAGCGTAGGTTTTATGACTGCGTTTTTGTTTTTTTTGGAAACTACAGTAGTGTGAGCATTCAATGCAACAGCGTGATTATTATGAACTGCTTGGCGTCAGTCGCAATGCCGAGAGTTCAGAGATTAAAAAAGCTTATCGTAAATTAGCGATGAGGCATCATCCTGACCGTAATCAAGATGACAGTACGGCTGAAGAAAAATTCAAAGAGATACAAAAAGCGTATGCTATTTTGTCGGATAAACAAAAACGGGCTGCATATGATCAATTCGGTCATGCGGGCGTTGATGCATCGATGGGCGGCGGTCGAGGCGGTCATGGTGGCTTTGGCGATGTGTTTGAAGACATCTTCGAAAATATTTTTTCAGGTGGTCGAGGGCAACAACGGCAACAACGGCAATCCCGTGGGCAGCACGGGGCCGACTTGCAATACAATGTTCAGTTGACGTTGGAAGAAGCAGCCCACGGCAAGCAGATCGAGATAACGGTCCCACGCCACGCGGCATGCAAGACGTGTGATGGCTCGGGTGCTAAAAAAGGAACCACGCCCAAATCATGTGATACCTGTAACGGCGTTGGTCAAGTTCGGATTCAACAAGGCTTTTTTTCCATTCAGCAAACATGCCCGTCTTGTCACGGCGATGGCCGCGTGGTATCGGACCCTTGTACGGACTGTCATGGACAGGGACGTGTGCGTGAAAGCAAAAAATTAACCGTTAAAATTCCGGCGGGTGTGGATAATGGCGATCGCGTTCGCCTGAGCGGGGAGGGTGAAGCCGGCACACACGGCGGTCCTTCGGGTGATTTGTATGTGCAAGTGAGCGTGAAACCGCATGCGATTTTTGTTCGCCAAGACAGCGATCTGCATTGTGAAGTGCCCGTTAGTTTTGTCACCATTGCATTAGGGGGCTCCATTGAAGTGCCTACGCTTGAAGGACGCGTCACGTTAAAAATTCCTGCGGAAACACAAACCGGGAAAATGTTCCGGATGCGTGGCAAAGGCATGAAATCCGTTCGCGGGCATGCGACCGGCGATTTGCTCTGTAAAGTTGTTGTTGAAACGCCCGTGAGTTTGTCTAAAGAACAAATAGAGGCGTTGACTCAATTTCAAGAGTCGTTGGATCTCAGTAAAAAAACACATTCGCCGCGCTCAAGCTCTTGGTTTGATGGCGTGAAGAAGTTCATTGAAGACATGAAGTTTTAATGGTCATTCAGCCCGCTTTATTGGTGCTGGCGGATGGCACGGTGTTTGAAGGGGAGTCCGTGGGCGTTCGTGGCCATTGTGTCGGTGAACTGGTTTTCAATACCGCCATGACGGGTTATCAGGAAATGCTGACCGATCCGTCCTATGCGCGCCAAATCGTGACGTTAACCACAGCACACGTGGGCAATACCGGCTGTAATCCGGATGACATGGAGTCTTCTCGTGTTTGGGCGGCAGGCCTTGTCGTGCGTGATTGCGCATCAACGTATAGCAATTACCGAGCAGAACAATCCTTACCAGACTGGTTGAAAAAACACGGGGTGATTGCGATATCGGGCATTGACACGCGTCATTTAACCCAGCGATTACGCGAGCAGGGCGCGGTTGGGGCGTGCATTAGCACCGATAACACCTCGGTTGATGAAGCGCAGGCATTGGCGCGTTCATTTCCTGGATTGACAGGCGTTGATTTAGCTAAAGTTGTGTCACGCCAAACCGTGGAGCATTGGTATACAGGCCGTGGCGAATGGGCGAGCAACTCGCAACCGTTGCGTTTTCATGTGGTCGTGTATGATTTTGGTGTCAAGCAAACCATTTTGCGTATTTTGCATGATTTGGGCTGTTATTTGACGATCGTGCCGGCACAAACATCTGCAGAGGATGTCATGGCCATGAATCCAGATGGTGTTTTTTTATCGAATGGCCCAGGGGATCCGGCGGTTTGTGATTATGCCATTTCTGCCACGCAGGCCTTTTTAGCGGCAGGGATCCCTGTCTTTGGCATTTGTTTAGGCTTTCAAATATTAGCGCTCGCCTGTGGCGCACGTTCCTTAAAAATGAAATTTGGCCACCACGGTGCCAATCATCCCGTTTTGGATGTTCGCCGTCAGCGGGTGTTTATTACGAGCCAAAACCATGGGTTTGCCATCGATGAAACCACCCTGCCTGATTGTTTGACGGCCACGCATCGCTCCTTGTTCGATCAAAGTTTGCAGGGTATTATACACACTGAGAAGCCTGCGTTTGGTTTTCAAGGGCATCCAGAGGCAAGCCCTGGGCCGCATGATATTGATATCATTTTTCATCCATTCATTGATTTGATGAAATCGATTTGACTTAAATTTTTTGCAGGAGTTTATCCGCTGTGAACCAATCCCATGTTTTTACGTCCGAATCGGTGTCTGAAGGACACCCCGATAAAATAGCTGATCAAATTTCAGATGCCATTTTAGATGCCATCTTGACCCAAGACCCGAAAGCGCGCGTCGCCTGTGAAACCTTTGTGAAGACCGGAATGGTGTTGGTGGGCGGTGAAATCACCACGAAAGCATGGGTTGATGTGGAAGAGATTACGCGAGGCGTTATTCGAGACATCGGATACAACAGCTCTGAAATGGGGTTTGATTGGGAGTCTTGTGCGGTGTTATCTGCCATTGGCAAACAATCGGCTGATATTGCGCAAGGCGTTGATAATCAAAACACCCACATATTGGGTGCCGGCGATCAAGGCATGATGTTTGGTTATGCCAGCCGTGAGACAGATGTCTTTATGCCCGCTCCCATCGCGTATGCACACCGATTAATGGAACGGCAAGCGCTGATGCGTAAAGAGGGGTGCCTGCCCTGGTTACGACCTGATGGAAAATGCCAATTAACCCTCAATTATGAAAACGGCGAGCCTGTATCGGTGAATACCATCGTTTTTTCAACCCAGCATGCAGCTCACATAAGTCAGCACGATTTAATTGAAGCCGTGCGCGAAGAAATCATCAAGCCCATTATTCCCGCGGCATGGTTGCTCCCTGAGACCCGTTATTTTATTAATCCAACCGGCCGGTTTGTGATAGGTGGTCCTTTGGGGGATTGTGGGCTGACGGGACGAAAAATCATTGTGGATACGTATGGCGGCATGGCGCGTCACGGTGGGGGTTGTTTTTCAGGCAAGGATCCTTCTAAAGTAGACCGATCAGCCGCTTATGCCGCACGCCATGTGGCTAAAAATTTGGTCGCAGCCGGCATTGCAGACAAATGTGAAGTGCAAGTGTCTTACGCCATTGGGGTGGCTGAGCCTACCTCTATTCATGTTGAAACGTTCGGAACGGCTCATTTGGACAATCAAGCCATTCTTGAGCTGATTAAAACGCATTTTGATTTGACCCCACAAGGCATCATTGATCACCACGATTTATTGAGGCCTATTTATCGGCAAACAGCAACATACGGCCACTATGGCCGTGAGGGGTTGCCTTGGGAGCGCTTGGATAAAGTGACTGCATTGCGTCGAGCGCTATAAAAATAATGAACGAAGGAATAACCATGTTAATACAAGATGACGTGACAACCAAAACAGACTATAAAGTCGCAGACATTACGCTTGCGGCTTGGGGACGAAAAGAAATCGCCATTGCTGAAACAGAAATGCCAGGATTGATGGCATTGCGTAACGAGTTTGGTACAAGCAAACCCCTGAAAGGCGCACACATTGCGGGTTGCCTGCACATGACCATTCAAACGGCTGTTTTGATAGAAACATTGATTGCCTTGGGCGCAGATGTTCGATGGTCCTCTTGCAATATTTTTTCAACGCAAGATCATGCCGCCGCTGCCATGGCTGCAGCCGGTATTCCCGTCTTTGCCTGGAAAGGGGAGTCGGAAGAAGAATACTGGTGGTGTGTTGAGCAAACATTGCAGGGGCCAGATGGCTGGAAACCTAATCTATTGTTGGATGATGGCGGCGATTTGACGCCGCTTATCCATGACAAATACCCTCTCATGTTAGATAACATCAAGGGCGTTTCAGAAGAAACGACCACGGGTGTTGCTCGATTGTATGAAATGGCCAAGCGGGGTGATTTGCAAATGCCCGCGATCAACGTGAATGATGCCGTGACCAAATCAAAATTTGATAACTTGTACGGTTGCCGTGAATCCTTGCTGGATGGTTTAAAGCGGGCAACGGATGTCATGATCGCGGGTAAAGTCGCCTTGATTCTCGGCTATGGCGATGTAGGCAAGGGCTGTGCGCAAGCATTGCGTGGTCAAGGGGCGACGGTTTATATTGCCGAAATTGATCCCATCTGCGCTTTGCAAGCCGCGATGGAAGGCTATCGCGTGG
>DNVL01000225.1 GCA_003507515.1 Legionella sp. | reverse complement strand
CGACCATGATCGCCATCGGATGCGCGTCTCGACGAAATCCATTTAAAAATTGGTACATTTGTTGATGCACCATGGTGTGGTTGTTGATGAGGTGATTGAAGCTCACCGTTTCATCGGCATTTGGTAATTCACCGTTCAGCAGCAAGTAGCACACATCTAAATAGCTCTTTTTTTCAGCCAGTTGTTCTATTGGGTACCCGCGATAGAGTAATATCCCTTTTCCGCCATCAATATAGGTAATTTTTGATTCGCAAGCAGCGGTAGACATAAACCCTTGATCATACGTAAACACGCCGTGCGAGCCTAAGGTACTGATGTCAATGACGTCATTCCCAAGTGTCGGGCTGTAGATGGGTAAATCAATGGGCAGAAGGCCTGAAATACTTAAATGAGCCGTTTTCTGTGTCATGAAAACTCCTGGGTTTGTAGCCATTATCCCATGTGCTGAAGGCAAGATGAGAGTAATTGGTATTCATCAATAGGAGATTAATTCTAAGGGGAAATGAAAAAAAAGACAAGCAGATGTTTAAAGTGTTATACTATACGCCCGAAAAGAGGACGGTTGTCTCGCTGAGGCCAAATGAACGATTCACATAACCTACATGAGGCAATGCCATGATTACATTAAACCAGTTGGGCATGACATTTGGCGACAACCTGCTGTTTTACGATGTTAACCTAAACCTTACATCAGGCAATTCATATGCCTTGGTGGGTGCAAATGGGTGTGGGAAATCTACTTTCTTTAAATTGTTGACAGGCGAAGAAGAACTCAGCTCAGGCGAAATCATCATCCCTAAAGATGCTTCTATTGGTTGGTTGAAACAAGATCAATTTCGCTACGAAGACACGCCGCTGAACGACATTGTTCTGCAAGGCAAACCTGCCCTATGGGCCGCATTGCAAGAGAAAGAGATCTTGCTGGCATCTGATGATTGGGATGATAAAAAAGGGTATCGATTTGCAGAGCTTGAGGAGGTTGTTTCCCATTACAACGGTTATAATGCGCCTGTTGAGATTGCACGGATATTAACAGGCCTGGGCATTCCTGAAGATTTTCATGGAAAACCATTAAAACGATTGTCTGGCGGCTACAAGCTCCGCGTTTTGTTGGCGCAAACGCTGTTTCAAAACCCTTCTATTTTATTACTGGATGAGCCCACAAACCATTTAGACATTGTATCGATTCAATGGCTCGAAAAGTTTTTAAAATATGATTACAAAGGGTTGGTTATTTTTATTTCCCATGATGTTGGTTTCATTGATAATTTAGCTGATTTTATTCTTGATTTGGATTATGGCGAAATCAAGCAATACCGTGGAAATTACCAGCGTTTTTTATCTGAAAAAGCGTTGGTCCAAGAACAAAAACTAGTCGAGAAGAAAAGTGCGGAAGAGAAAGTGGCGCACATGCAAAAATTTGTCGACCGATTCAAGGCCAAAGCGTCTAAAGCAGGACAGGCCAAATCAAGAATGAAAATGATTGATAAGATAAAAATACCTGATTTGGTCAATTCATCACGCATTGCTCCACACTTTCAATTCACGCCTAAGCGCCCATCGGGTAAGCAAGCATGCAAGATTGAAGGCTTAAGCAAATCCTTTCAAGACAAGCAATTGTTCAAGAACTTAAATTTTGACGTTCAACGCGGCGATAAAATTGCCATCATGGGTGTGAATGGCCGGGGTAAATCCACCTTGGTGAAGATTCTCATCGATTTAATTGAAAAGGATGCGGGAGCTATCACCTGGGGCAATGAGGTCCGTATCAGTTATTTTTCACAAGACCATCATGAATTATTGAATAAATCCATGAGCGTATTGAGTTGGTTAAATGATTTGGCGACCGGTAGCACGGAACAGCAAGTTCGAAAAGTGTTAGGTCAAATGTTGTTTGTTAAAGACGAAGTAGACAAGGATATTTTATCGCTTAGTGGCGGGGAATCCGCACGGTTGTTGCTGGCAAAAGTGATTTTAGAGTCACCCAATGTGTTGATTTTGGATGAGCCCACCAATCACATGGACATTGAAACCATTGAAGTATTGGCCAAGGCGTTAGCCGCCTACACCGGCACGCTGATTTTTGTAAGCCATAATCGGTATTTCATTGAAAAAATCGCCACTCGAATTCTTTATTTCGCTGAAGGCACTCGAATCAGAGATTTCAAAGGGCGTTATGCTGATTTTTCTTTAGATGGATAAAATCATGCCGACAAGACAAAATAAACCCCCTATGCTTTTAGAAAAAGCATAGGGGGTTGTTCAATACCAAAAGTTGCCATATAATAGAACATTGTTGATTGATATGAGCTTATAAGCTCATAAAAAGGAAAGTAAATGCCTGGTAAGAAACGAAGTAGAGGTGACGATGTCACAGCACATCCGTTAACGCCAAAGGAAATAAAGGTTAAATCGCTTAAATTTTTAGATAAGAGCAGCGTGCCAAACGATGCTGTTGTATTCAAAGAATTTAACAGACACTATGTCATACAAAATGGAATAAAAACCCAAGTTTTCACGTTCAATACTTTGACGCAAAAAAGATATCAATATTATAGTGGTCAGGATATTCCAGAGAACGCCATCATTCTTGGAATGGGTACGAAACATAATAAAAATTATGTTATTGAAGACGGTAAAAAAATTGCGGTTTTTTCGAGATGTAACTTAAGTAAATTTCATTTGGCTTTGAATGATGGTCAAGAGATTGATCCACAAACTACGGTGTATCTAGATGAACCAAATATATTATACATTGAAGATGATGCGCAAAAAAAGTTTGTCAGTCAAGTAAGAAAAATACCTTGTAATAGGCAAGAAGTGTCTTCGGTTAAAGAGTCGAGTATTCCGACACCTGATGGTACCTCAGGGCCGCAACCCATCAGCCCTGGTGCATTAGGAATGTTTGCGGTTAACAGACGGAGTCCTCAGGTACCTAATCGTACGGTGCCGATGGAACCCATGATCCCTATTTCACCAGAAAAACACGTTTCTTTGGTTGATTGTGATTCAAGTGTGTTTGACTCAAGTGTGTTTGACTCAAGTTTGTTTGATTAAGGAACTATCGTTATCCGTTAAATAGCGAATAGTAGGCGGATCTGCTGATTCATGGTGGAAAGTGCGTATTGATTAAAATCATGTCGAAACTGGTGTGCTTGACGTTGTATCAAAAACGCATTTTTTTTGTCAACGGCGATTTTTAGTCGCTCGGTGTCTTCCATTGGATTATAGAAGGATAATACCAGATCCTGCCAATGTTTGCTGGCTGCAACATGGGTCATGGGCATGGGTAGCTCGAATAATGGGCTGGTTAATCCATAATGTTGGTGAATTTTCTGACTGACTTGAACCACTGCTGCATGCTTCGCCTCTATGCTGTGGCCTGCAATGTGTGGTGTGCACAGCGTGGCGAAATCAATGATGCGTGGGTTGATTGAAGGCTCCGCACTGTATACGTCGGTGCAATAGAGAATAGGTTTACTCGATGCCAATAGTGCCTCTTCATCCACAATACCGCCACGGGATGCATTGATGATGGTAACGCCTGATTTGAGTTGATTTAAAAAACGGGCATTTAATAAGTGTTTGCTAGGGAAAGGATGTGACGCATGTAGATTGGGGTGAAGGCATAATAGATCACAGGCCATTAGATCCTCAAGTGTGCCATAACGATAACGGTTATCTTGTGGGTCTTTGAATGGATCATAACAAACGACCTTGAATCCTGCGGCTTCTAATCGCTCAACCACACGTGATCCTACTTCACCGATGCCTATGACGCCCGCCAAATTCCCTGCTGACTTGCCTAAGCGTTGAAGGGCGGCAAGCGTTGCTACCACATAATCCGCGACCGCCCGGGCATTTGATCCTTTTGCATCAAACAAAGCGATTTGATGTTGGTTTAAGTAGTCCTCATCGATGTGGTCAATGCCACTACTAGCAGTGGCAACGCATTGAATCGCGCTGTTCGTCAGGAGTGCTGCATCCACACGGAGTGTCGAGCGGCAGAGTAGGATCTCGTGATCGGTCAATAATTTCGGAATTTCATTGTGTGTTTTATACCCTGTGAGCGTGAATGGCCTAGGGAATAAATTCGTGAGTTGCGGGAGTGTTGCATCCGCTAGTATTTTAATGGGGTTGTGAATGGGAGTGGTCACGGCAGCTCGTTACGCGGTATAGTATGATGCAAACTATACATGACCGGAGGAAAAATACCATGGCACCATTTGATAAACTTTTGAACATTATGTTGCGGCCTTGGGTTGCTGGCAGTTATGTTGGGTTTATTGTTCTTTCTTTTTTTTATTTTGATAAACCATTGGCCTATTATTTTCATGGGTTAAATCTCAACACGGCTTTTCCTTTGCTGCATTGGGTGACGTGCTTGGGCGTGGGGTTGATCTACATGAGCGCTTTTTTAGTGTTAGCCTTGTTCTTTCGTTATATCTATCGCAATAAAACGTGGGAAACACGAAGTTGGTTTTTGTGGTTGTGTGTGCTCCTACCTAATCTTATCACTCTTTTTTTTAAAATAATGCTAGGGCGCGCCCGGCCGGAATTATTATTTGATGATCATTTGTATGGCTTTTATGGCTTGCATTCAAATCGTTTGTATTGGTCTTTTCCATCAGGGCATACAACCACTATCGTGGGGCTTTTTTTGGGCTTAGGTCTGGTGTTCCCTCGGTATTTTTACGGGTGTCTCTTGTCAGGATTGTTGATCATGTCCACTCGAGTATTGCTAACAAATCATTATCTCAGTGATGTGGTGGCAACCAGTTATTTGGTGTTGTTGGAAATAGGCCTTCTTTTGCTTTGTTTGCGGCGTAAACAATGGTTAATCATTCAACCTTACTCTTGATTTGATAGCGTTGATTTGGGATCATGCATGCATTGTGATTTATAGGTAAAAACATGAGCAAGCTATCAGATATTCCCGTTGTGGTTCTCAGCGGGAAAAAATACAAAACCACGCAAGGGTTTGTTGCGATTAAAGATGGCGTTAAATCCACTGACGGCGAACACCAACGGTTGCCAAAGCCGTCTTGGTTGCGCATTGTGAATCACACTACACCTGCTTATGCGCATGTGAAAGCGCAAGTAAAAGAGCATCGACTGTCGACTGTATGTGAAGAGGCAAAATGCCCTAATATTAGCGAATGTTGGTCACACGGCACGGCGACCATTATGTTAATGGGCGCTGTGTGTACGCGAGCATGTCGCTTTTGTGCAGTGGATACCGGAAATCCTCAAGGGTGGCTGGATGCAGAGGAGCCTGAGAATACCGCGAGAACGGTTGCGTTAATGAATCTTGATTACGTGGTGCTAACGTCAGTGAATCGCGATGACTTGCTGGATGGGGGTGCTCAACATTATGCGGATTCTATTCGAGCCATTAAAGCACGTTGTCCTAAGACAAAAATTGAAGCCTTAACGCCTGATTTCCAAGGGGTTGAGAAAGATATTGCTGTGCTCTTGGACAGCGGGGTCGATGTGTTCGCGCAAAATGTGGAAACAGTGGAGCGTTTGACGCACCCTGTGCGAGATAATCGCGCGGGTTATTGGCAGACGCTAGAGGTTTTGGCCTATGCTAAACGTTACCGTCCCGATGTGCTCACGAAAACCAGTTTGATGCTCGGCTTAGGTGAAACCGATGATGAAATCATTCAAACCATGGATGATATCAGAGCACACCATGTTGATATTTTGACATTGGGCCAATATTTACAGCCAA
>DNVL01000041.1 GCA_003507515.1 Legionella sp. | reverse complement strand
GAGGGTTCGCACAATGCTGGCTGGGGTATAGAACTGACCGCCCTTTTTACCTTCAGCACTGGCAAACTGGCCGAGAAAATATTCGTAAACTTGGCCGAGTAAGTCTTTTGCATTTTGATTACCATCACCAAAACCAATGGAGGAAATCACATCCACCAGTTCACCCAACTTGCCATCTGGCAATTGAGCACGGGCGTAACGTTTATCGAGTATGCCTTTCAATTTTGGATTGTCTGTTTCGATCAGGGATAGTGCATCGTCAATCAGCTTGCCAATATCAGCTTGCTTTGCACGTGCGCGCAGACTTTCCCAGCGGGCGGCTGTTGGAACCCAAAAGGCGTTGACTACTTTATAATAGTCTCGGTCTTCCAGTTCCTGAGCGAGGGTTTCTGCATCGGCATCAGGGATATAATAGTCGTCATGTTGATCGGCAAATCGGAGAGCAAGTTCATCTCGCCGTTGTTGAAACGTGTCGGAAATGTACTTCAGGAAAATCAGACCAAGTACGATGTGTTTGTATTCGGCTGCATCCATGTTTGCACGCAGTTTGTCGGCTGTTGCCCATAAAGTCTTTTTAATATTGTCTAACATTGCTTGGTTTCCCGATCACCGTTAAATTTGATGCCTGAATATAGCATGACACGAAAAATATTATTTAATCCGACCAATCATCTTAATAATCACTTCTATCATCCGAATCATAACTATCTCTATCGCTATAACCATCATCGTATCCGTCACTGTATCTATCTCTGCCTCTGCCACCCTTAAAAAATAAAGAAACAATGTATCCAATCAAAAGCATTTTCAACATGATTTTCCCCATCATAAATAACGCCACAATGCGTCATTCAGCAACCACATGATACACTAAAGACAAAAAATATTCATCGATCAAATCAATAAACAACCTCACTCATTCAAGTTAGTTTACGTTATTCACAAATACCGCCGATGCTCAACCACAACCCCACAAACCACAGCCTCATCCCCACCCTTCACATTCACCGTAGCCCACAATTCATTATTCGCCAACAACTGAAACAAACAACCTTCAGCTTCACCATACTTTCGTAACACAGTCTGTTTCCTCGGCGGAAAATAAGCCAATACATGATCCCCGGGGTTCGGTGCACGTTCAGCATCAATGACAACAAGATCACCGGGGCTAAATTCAGGTTGCATGCTGGAATCCTCAACCGTAACAGCAAACAAACACGCATTAACATTGGACTTGTTAAAATGATCAACCACCACGGCTTTCTCACGGTCATCAAATAACAGCGATGGCTCTGCATTGGACTGGATCATTTCCTTGGCATGAGGAGCCTCTTTCATCATGAGCACCGGTACAAATCGCGCGCCGTCTTCACCGGTCAGAGTTAGCTCCCCTTTTGGATTGTCAGTCAAACACAGTAGATAAGCTGGAGAAACGTGTAACACACCTGCCATCAGCTTCGCTTCGGATGGTCCGGGGCTTCTTGTGGCCTGTTCCCAATTGCTAATTCTAGCTGCGGATAGCGTGCCGATTCTTGCTGAGAGCTCTTTTATTGTGATCCCTTTGGCCTTTCTGGCCTTGGTGATACGGCTGGCTATTTGATCTTTTAAGTTCATTTGCGTTCATCCAATAACATTATAAAAAAAGCATTGACACCATTTTTTGGCGTCTTACAATGAGGGCCTAGCAACACATATCGTGTTATTTATTGACATTAACTGTTATCGAATGATATTGAAATTATCGGTTTGTGTAAACAAATCTTTTAAATAAAACGGAGTTGATATGGATTTTATATTTGTAAACACGCACGAACTATCCGCGTTGGCGGGGCTGCCCTATATTCAGCAGGTAACGTATTTGATGGGCGTACGGCCATATATGGATCGAAAAAGCTCTCTCGTTGGCATCAAGCGGCGGATTAGCTACCAGTCTTTATCTGAAGCGCTTTATATCGAACCGCATCCTGGGATTAAATCGGGTAGCCCGAGCCGTGAACAAATTCGTCGGGTAATCAAGAGTCTTGAACGGGCTGGTCTTGTTCTGATTCAGTCTTCGGACAAACACCTTGTTTTAAAATGCCTGTTAGCCAATGCGGATATTTCTGTCCAAAACAATCCCGACACAAGGCCGACACAGCAAGCCGGCACGGGTTTACACCAAAACAACTCAAGTGCATCAACGAATTACCGGGTTAAAGCCCAAAAAACCGACCGGGGCGAAATGGTAAAAGCCGACATACCTCATAACTCAGAAAATAATAATGTGTGTGTAAGTGCTCAATTTGAAAAATTTTGGTTTTTGTATCCGCAGAAAAAAACAAAGCAAAAGGCCTTTGAGGCATTCAAGACACTGCGCCCATCAGACGAGCTATTGACTCGAATACTGGCAGCTCTTCAGCAGCAAATCGATGCAAGCAATGCCTTGCAAGCTCAGGGACAGTGGATCCCCAAATGGAAATTTCCGGCCAACTGGTTAGAGCAGCATTGCTGGGAAGATGAAATGAACATCGAAATCACCAACGGAGACAAACATGCAACCTATCCAACACATTCTACGCGTAAACAACCCGTCGACATGCTATGGGAATCCTGCAAATCAGGCGCAGGATTTTCCACCAGAAACCGCGTCATCCAATCCAGTAAATCATGATGAAAGTCGCGGGATTATTGACTATCTGTTTCTCAAGCTTGCCGCAACCTACGGCAACGCCTGGCGCAATTTATTTAAAAATCATGAATTTTTGCAATTTAGTAAAGGTGAATGGTTGGAAGCCTTGTCAGGATTTGAGGAGAACGTGCTTTATGACGCGGTTGCCGTCTGTCGGAAAAATAATCCATTCCCACCGACCATCCCTGAGTTCATTGAGTGCTGTAAAAAATCACGTAAGAAAGACGTTTTTTTTCATCGCGAGCAAAGCAACACGGAGCCTGACCGCAAGGTGGCTCATCACCATTTGAACAAGATCAAAAGCCTTTTAAACATGAAATCACAATAACTGGAGAAAGAGTATGTTGGTGTTATCAAGACGAGTCGGTGAAGAAATTTTAATCGACAAAGGTCAAATTAAAATCAAGATCTTATATATGCGCGGTGATTCAGTAGCCGTGGGTATTAAAGCGCCTAATTGCGTTGACGTAGACAGGAAAGAGATTTTTTTTAGAAAACTCAATAATCCCCTCGGTGGAAATCATGCAAAAGAACATAACAAGAATGATGTATCGGAGATCATATGAAAACCATTCAAACCATCGTGATCACAGGGCTTACACTGGGCGGCTCTTTCGCTCAAGCCGCCAATGTGACACAGATTAACCGCTATGCCACTGTTGCCAACCAGCCTTTGGCGTCGCAGGTGAATCCATTGTTGACCGTGCAGCAAATGCATTTCCCGCAAACGGTTTCTAATGTCGGTGATGCAATCGTGTACTGGCTGCAATATTCCGGTTTTAAGCTCGCGGATGAGTCACGGTTACTGCCTGTTTTCAAAGTACTGATGACGCAACCCTTGCCTCAAGTCGATCGCAATTTTGGCCCTCTTACCATTCAAGATGGCCTAGTCGTATTAGCAGGCCAGCAGGAGTTCACACTGGTTCAAAATCCATTAACCCGCACGGTGAATTTCAAACTCAAACGCCAAGGACATTCAGTATGAAAAAACTGACATTCAAATCATTTTTTCCGTTCTCAAATCATCGCGCCTTATCCTGTATGTTGCTGGGATTGACCCTTGGTTCAGGCGCATTGCTGACTGTAATCATTGCCGATAACAAGCCCTCTGCTGTTATATCACAGCTCGATATACTGCAAAACAAAATGTCTACGTTACAGGACTCGATGAACAAACCGACTCCTGAAATTAATTTGGACGGCATGACGCAGCAAATTCAGCAATTATCACAACAATTGGATGATGTGCGCGCTCAAAACTCCAATCATCTGAATCAGGCGTTAAATCAAACGGAGACCGTTTTAATCAATAGACTCGATGCGATTCAGCAGATGGTTCGACATTTGGATGAAAAACCGCAGGCTATCAAATACCTTCCGATTCAAAATCTGCCGTTTTCTGTGGTAAGTCTCGATAGCATTCAGCACGTGCCCGTTGCGAGCGTTGCTTATGATTTTAAAAACGTGGCGATCGAAAAAGGCGATTCATTGGCAGGTTGGCAAGTGCTCAGCATTGATTATGGCATGCAACGGATTGAGTTTGAGAATGGCAAAAAAGAACGGGTGTTGATAACGCATGAACACATTGGATCGGGAGAGCTGTAATGCGTCAATCCATCGTTTTGAGTGTGTTGTTAGTAGTGAGCGGCTTCACGCATGCTCAATTCAGTATTCCAGGCATTGAAACCCAACGGTTCAATGCGCTTGCCTCGACTGACAAAACCCTTGCCCAAACCGGATTGGCAATCAATGAAGACGATATCACGCCTGATCAAGACACCAATAAACT
>DNVL01000113.1 GCA_003507515.1 Legionella sp. | reverse complement strand
AATAACAAAGTACTGAATAAATTTTGATACACGATGTACCCGCCCTGCGTCAAAATAGACACCATACTCACCGCGGTCGCGGTCATCGCCGGCAGGCTGCTCTCTGCAACAAAGGCATAGCCAATCACTTGAGACGCGGTAAATAAGCCCAGTAAAAAAAACAACACCGCCATAAAGCCTAACGATACCGGCAAGTACAAAATACCCAAGAGCACAACAAACGAGGCAATAGCACCCACTTTCATCGGCAGAATGCGTAACCCCATCTTATCAGAACACCACCCAATCAATGGGCCACCGATAATCGCGCCCAAAAACAGCATGGAATTCACCATGGCGGCATCGGCCTTGCTCACGCCCAGGCGTTGCATCAAATAGAGCGACCCCATCATGGCACCAAACACCGCAACGCCCATGTTCATCAAACTGGTATAGATTGCAGCCCGGATGGTTTGTGGGTTGAAATAGGCTTTTTTTGCTTGAACGAAGGCGCTCATTTTTGTACGTGCTCGTGCCACTTCATGTTCGGGCTTGTCTTTCACCCAGAACGCCATCAGCACCAACATAGCCACCCCAAGCCATGCCACCATCAGCAATGCATTGCGCCAACCGACTTGCAGCACGAGTTGCGTCAAGGGGTATTGTGCCAACATGCCGCCGGTCATAGCCATGGTCACAATCGCACCCGTCACAAGCGCCATGCGTTTTGGTGGAAACCAGCGTGAAGCAATCCGAATAGGCCCTAAAAAACAAAACGCGCTGCCGATACCGGTTAAAAAACGGCAAAACAATGCCAAATAAAAAGATTGCGCATGCGCCAACGTAAACGTGCTCAACACGCACAGCAACATCGCCAGCATGATCACTTTTTTACTGGAAAACTTGTCCAGTATGAAGCCTGCGACAAAGAGAAACATCACATTAGACGCATAATAAATGCTGGATAAATAACCCATTTTATCTGCTTGAATATGAAAATCACGCATGATGTTATCCGCAATGGACGCGAACATATTGCCCTGAATGAACTCATAAAAGAAAAATAAAGAGGCGGCAAAACAGACCACCCAAGGCAGCAACGGTGCACGCGCCGAATCCATGCGTTGATATTCATCAATCACTTGCATCACCACTCCTTTTTAAACGCTCGCAATGCGTTTCTTGGGTCAATAAAATGGCCATCAAAGCCACTAAAGCTGCGATAGGGAACATCCACAGGGCAAACTGAAAGTCACCCACAGCATACTGATGTGAGGCTTCACCCGCATGATGTCGCATCAGTATACCAAACAAAACCTGGCCGAGCCCGCCGCCGCCCATGATGATAACAGAAGCCATTCCAGTTGCGACCCCTGTGCGCTCAGGCGCATTGCTTTCTGCAATCAGTGGATAGGCAATCACTTGTGTACTGGTAAACACACCCAATGCAAAAAACAATACGCTCAGCGCGGTTGGCGATAACGCGATGCCCACGAGCAAAGGTGCAATGGTGATAAGCGTTGCGATAGCGCCGATGATCATCAATGGCTTTCGCCGGCCTAACCGGTCAGAAATCCACCCAACCAAGGGGCAACCGACGATGCTGCCCATGAAGATCAAACTCACAATATTGCTGGCTGCAATGCCTGTCAATTGATGTGAAACCGCTAAATAGCTCGCCCCCCACAAAGCGCACAGCACCATAATGGGGAGGTTTAAGCATGACGTATAAATACCCGCAAACCAATTTTGAGGATTGGTGAGTACGTGTAAAAAACCTGCGAAATAAGGGCGTGCGACGGCGGTTTTATTGGGGCTGAAACCCGCCTTTGGATTGTCTTTCACAATGAAAAAAATCCATGCAAAAATCACAGCACCCACGCCCGTATCAATTAACATGGCTTCACGCCAACCATAATGTGCGCTCAAATAGGCAAACGGGGTGTGGGCTATCATGCCCCCGATAAAGGCCATGGTGACAAGACAACCAATCACCAACGCTTGACGACGAGCAGGGAACCAACGCGAAACCAACACCACGCAAGATAAAAAGCAAAAAGCATTGCCAAGACCCGTGAGCGCATGAAAAAAAGCAGCCCAAGCAAACGCATGCGCTAAGGCAAAACCCAGCGTGCCCAGCACGCAAATTCCCATGGCCATTAAAATGACCCGCCGCGTTGAAAATCGATCCAGCAAGACGCCCGCCGGCAGAAGAAACAAAACATTGGCCCACACATAGGCACTCGACATCCAACTCAATTGTGCCGCATCCATGCCAAACGCATCCCGCAAGGGTTGATTGATGACATCAAACACATTCAGTTGAAAAAACTCATACAAGAAAAAAAGACCCGCCGACAAACAAACCAACCAGGGCATCCAGGAAGACCGCGGTGCTACAACCCTGCTGTCCATGGCAAAAGAATCAGACAAAACAACCCCTTGGCTAGTGTTGGAAACCTGGGGCGAAGTATAACCCAATGTGAGCGAGATTGGTATCTTTATTGGGTTGAGGCCGCTCTAGCACGACCCCACCAACCGTTTCACCAAACCAGGGCCTTCATAAATCAACCCGGTATAAATCTGCAACAACGAAGCCCCCGCCGCCAGTTTTTCCCGCGCAGCCTCAGGACTGTCCATTCCTCCCACGCCGATTAACGTCACCGCATCCCCTACCACCGATTTTAACACCCGCAAACAATGCGTTGATCGCACAAGCAATGGCTTGCCACTTAACCCACCCTGTTCCTGACCGTGTTGCAATCCTTGCACTGCCCGGTGGTCGCACGTGGTGTTCGTCGCTATCATCCCATCCAACCCGCACGACAGCATGACTTCCGCCATGGTTTTTAGGGTCTCATCGTCCTCATCGGGCGATATTTTCACCACCAATGGCACATAGCGCTGATGCATATCGGACAAATGCAATTGCTCCTCACGCAGTTGATGGATTAAATCATGGAAATATTGACCTTGTTGCAATTGACGTAAATCAGGGGTGTTGGGTGAGGAAATATTAATCGTGACATAGGATGCGCGCGCATAGACTTTACGTAAGCAATACACATAATCATCCACCGACTGATGGATTGGTGTGTCTTTGTTTTTACCAATATTAATCCCTAAAATCCCCTGGAATTGTGCGCGCGAAATGTTTGCCAACAATGCATCAACGCCATGATTATTAAACCCCATGCGATTGATAATGGCAGAAGCTCCCGGCAGACGAAATAACCGTGGGCGTGTATTTCCCAACTGTGGGCGTGGCGTGACCGTACCGACCTCGATAAAAGAAAACCCCAGTTTAGCCAGCGCATCCAAATGCTCGCCATTTTTATCTACCCCCGCCGCCAATCCTATGGGA
>DNVL01000154.1 GCA_003507515.1 Legionella sp. | reverse complement strand
TCACTTGGCACACCTTTCGCAAAACTGGTATTAACTCAATCAACAATAGCAGGTGGATCAGATGGTGAATTCAAAATTATTTCAAAGCAGTAGGGGTAGTAAACTTCCTTGTGCCAATACGTTTAACGAGAAAGCTTCGCAGGCCTATAAGTTCAATGCTCAACACCTTTTGTCGTGTGACTTAGCTTACAAGAAGAATTATTATGACTATTGAAAATTACGACGTATTGCAGACCGGAACCAGCAAACCAATCAAAATGTGGACCAAGGGTGTGCCGGTTGAGGATGCTGCCAAAGTACAACTACAAAACATTGCGCAGCTGCCTTTTATTTATAAACATGTGGCGGTGATGCCGGATGTGCATTTAGGTAAGGGCTCAACCATTGGTAGCGTGATTCCAACGTTAGGCGCCATCATTCCAGCCGCNNGGCGTGGATATCGGCTGCGGCATGATCGCCGCTCGGACGAGTTTAACGGCCAATGATCTACCGGATAATTTGCATGCATGGCGAACTGCAATTGAGAAAGCAGTACCGCATGGACGGACCATCAAAGGGCGTGATAAAGGCTCTTGGGAAAACCCACCGAATAATGTTGATGCAGCCTGGGCCGAGTTATTACCAAAATTTGAAATCGTGATCGCTAAACATCCTCGCTTAAAGAGCACCAACAATCATAAGCATTTAGGTACATTAGGTACCGGTAACCATTTTATCGAGGTCTGCCTGGATGAAAGCCATGCTGTCTGGTTTATGCTTCACTCCGGTTCCCGTGGTGTCGGCAATGCGATTGGCAGCCACTTTATCGAACTGGCCAAGAAAGACATGCAACGGTTCTACATCAATTTACCGGATAAAGACTTGGCTTATTTTCCGGAAGGCACCGACCATTTTATCGACTATGTGCGGGCGGTAAGCTGGGCGCAAGATTTCGCACAGAAAAATCGCGCGCTGATGATGCAAAACGTGGTTGCCGCGATTCGCCAAATCATGCCTAAACCGTTTACGGCTGATGTCGAAGCGGTCAACTGCCACCATAACTACGTGACAAAGGAAAATCACTTTGGCCAAAACGTATGGGTAACCCGAAAAGGGGCCGTTGCCGCTTGGCCTGGACAACTGGGTATCATTCCCGGCTCGATGGGAGCTAAATCCTTCATCGTTCGTGGGAAAGGTGAAGCGCAAGCGTTTTGCTCATGCAGTCATGGTGCCGGCCGGACAATGTCGCGAACTGAAGCGAAACGTCGCTTTACTGTGGCTGATCAGATTCAGGCGACCCAGGGCGTTGAATGCCGCAAAGATGCCGAGGTCATCGATGAAATTCCGATGGCCTATAAAGACATCGATGCCGTGATGAGCGCACAAGCGGATTTGGTGGAAATTGTGCATACCTTGAAACAAGTGGTATGCGTGAAAGGCTAATCAACAGGTTCCGGCTATGCCGGAATTAAGCATACCGGGAATGGCATGACAAACAAGATAATCGAATTGGATGGCTCACAAGGTGAGGGCGGCGGCCAAATTTTGCGTAGCGCCTTAACCTTGTCGATGTGCATGGGGTATCCCATCCACATAAAAAACATTCGAGCGAAACGGAAAAAGCCTGGGTTAATGCGACAGCATTTCACCGCCGTTCAAGCGGCAACAGGGATTTGCGGTGCTTCGGTCGAGGGCGCCTTTGTGGGATCGACGGAACTGAAGTTTGCATCGAACGCGATTCAAGGTGGTGATTACCGTTTCAGTATTGGCACGGCCGGCAGTTGCACATTGGTGTTGCAAACGATCTTGCCGGCCTTACTCATGGCTAGCCAGGACAGTCACATCACGTTTTGTGGGGGTACGCATAACTCGATGAGCCCGCCGTTTCATTTTTTGGAAAGAGCGTTTGTGCCTTTGTTAGTGCGCATGGGTGCCAAGGTGGAATTGCAGTTAAATCGCTTCGGTTTTTACCCGGCGGGCGGCGGGGAAATAACCCTGCAGATTAAAGCTGGCCATCAGCTTACGCCTTTGCATTTAGAGTCACGCGGCGAACGTGTTAAGGCTTACGCGGAATGCTTTTTTGCGGGATTGCCAGCTCACATTGCCAAACGTGAATTATCCGTGGTCAGGAAACGCATGGCTTGGAGTGACGATCAATTGCTCCTGCACGGGCTAGATCGTAACCAGGGACCAGGCAATGCCTTGTTGATTACCCTGGACTACGAACAGGTTACCGAGGTATTTACCGGCTTCGGTGAAAAAGGAGTATCAGCTGAGACCGTTGCAAATGGCGTTGTAAAGGCGGCGCGTAATTATATAGCGAGCCAAGCCGTGGTCAGCCATTTCTTAACTGATCAATTGTTACTGCCCCTGGCATTGGCGGGCGGCGGCTCATTTATCGCCACCGATTGGAGTCTCCATGCGGCGACCAATGCCGAAATCATTCAGCGATTCTTGCCGATTGATATTCAAACTGAAAAAACGACAAGCGGGGCAGTGCATGTGAAGTTAACGACCAAGCCTTAGCTGAAGCTACCTCGTCGAATCTATTGATACATTTTTAAACGGGATATTCGTAAAACCCCATTAAGAAAATATCGGGCAGTTGACAACGCGATCAATGGCGCATCATGATAGGCGCTAACACGGTTTATCGTTTTTATGGGAAGTATATCGTTATGTGAAGCAGGGGATTAGAAACCTTGATACAAGCAGGCTATTATTGACCATCCCCCGAAATATGCTGAGCTCAGCATATTCGAGGGGGTTGGGCAATAATAGCCAACATCGCGTTCCGGATTTTGCATCTTTTGAGGTCGATGAAGAGGAGTTGTGACTATTTTATATGACGACAAATTGATCGTCACAACCCCATTTTTTAGTTATTTCCTTTTTTATTTGAATCGCACCACAAAAGCGCATCACTTTGTGCGTTAATACTTTATACTTGTTTAATTCCTTTTTCTCGTTCACCGCCCCATCAAAAAGGGTAAACTATGGAAAAATTATTTCGCACAAACAGCATGATATGGTTTCATATCATACTATTGTTTCCCTTAGCCTCCACCGCCTATGAGCACGATGAAATCCAGAATCACATCAAGCCAGGCACAATCATCTTCATCGGGGAGACACACCAACATGTTGAATCAGTATTGCTGATCAAGCGACTGATCGAAGCGTCTGTAAACGACAGTCAGTGTCCGATTCTTGCGCTCGAAATTGACGATAGGCAACAGGGAGCCATCGACAAAGCCATGA
>DNVL01000185.1 GCA_003507515.1 Legionella sp. | reverse complement strand
CCACCCTGGGAAGCATCCGCCCCATTGCGGATGCCTTTGCAGTGGATCTTGGCGAAGGGGGGCCTGAGGCTAGCCCATGCTGCTACCGTGGGGCTTAATGGTAAGGGCCTTGTGCTTTTTGGTAAGGGGGGCTCTGGGAAATCAGGAACAACATTGGCTGGTTTGGCGGTTGGGATGAATACCGTTGGCGATGATTACATTGCGCTGGGTATCGGTAATCAACTGTTTGCTAGAGCTGTCTTCAATCATGTGAAACAAGACGAAGATGGGGTGGAACGAATTCCAGGATTGCGCAATCGACTTGGAGATAAAGTTAAAAATTGGCGTGGAAAATATGAGTTTCGGCCAGAGACGATGTTTAAGGAGGCATTTGTTAAAGAAATGCATATATATGGTGCGCTTGTGCTAACAATTTCCCACCAGTTGAAACCCAAAATCAGTCAGGTTAGCCCAGCAGAAGTACTGCTAGCGCTTATTAACTCCAATGCCCAGTATGACCCAGCTCGGCCAGACGGAGGGTTGCGATTTTTTGCCGATTTTCTGCGCAAATTACCTTGCTACCGAATAAACCTTTCAGAAAGTGCGATAGAGAATGGAATGGCGTTAAAAGCGCTTCTCGCCGACCTTAACAGATAGTTGTTAAGGTCATGTCGAAGATATTCGTTCGGAGGCGACAATGAGATT
Source organism: Legionella sp. (assembly GCA_003507515.1). Classification (GTDB taxonomy): domain Bacteria; phylum Pseudomonadota; class Gammaproteobacteria; order Legionellales; family Legionellaceae; genus DDPF01. Next base: position 3,431 of record DNVL01000185.1, on the reverse strand, counting down.
CCACACCGGTAGACATTCATTGGTCTGCGAGAACCATCTGATCAACTCATGAACAACATCAAAGTGAATACGATATTGACCGGCTGCATCTGGGGCTTCGAAATGAATCTGCGAATGCAGTCTGATTCCAGGTTTAATGAAGATAATGTGATTTTTTCTGAGGAACAGACTTGATGGAAGATATTCCCTTTTGTTGTCCCAAATAAGTGGCGCACCCTCAGAGGAATATACATGCCAAGATATCCCGAAAAGATTTTTTGAAATGCCTGCCAATGGCCAAGGAAAATTAGAGTTGTTGGTAATGCTACATTTGATTGTAAGAGTTTCATTCGGCCGCATGAAGGATGGCAAATCTTGGTCAATTATGAAATCAATTTGATATGCCTCATTGGGTAGTTCAATTTTGTAAGGTTCGAGCGTGCCAGGCAGAAATTCAATGATCCCCTCGCTATCGTTTGATAATTGATGGCAAGCCTTACTCCAAGCAAACGGATCATTGATTTTGAAGAGATAGGGAATAGCAGGAAACTGATGCTTATTCAGATGCAATGCCTTGATGAGACCATTGCTTGTCTCAAAAATTCGAATAACACCGATTGGCCCGTCGGTTTCAACTATTTCCGAGCCTGAACTTGTCGAGATCGACTTGTTCATAGCAGAATTATTAGAAAGAATATTTCCATAAAAGTGGCTGATGCGATTTTTATCAATGCCGTAAGTCAAACCATTTTTTACGACCTCGTGCAGATATTCGTTCTCAAAATCAGGTGACAACGATAAGCATTCAGTCATAATTGGATGTAGCATTTCAAAGCCACGCACGTTCATTGCAATGTGTAAACCGTGGAAAAATATTTCGCTTAAACCGTAGTTTTCAGCACATTTCCATATCTTGTGCCAATCAAGTGCCGGACTGCGATCCATAATGCGTGCCATGTCTTGAAGCCAGAGCAATTTGGCAAGACTCCCGTCACGCATGGCGTTGACTATTGCGATAAGCACCTCATCTTCAGGAGGCGGTATGAAAACACTTACCCCCCGCCAAGAAAAAGGGCGAGCTCGCTGGAGAAGTTCTTTATCGAAAGAGTCTTCGTCCACTTCAAATAAGGCACGAATGTGAAGGTCAAAGCCTTGACCTAGATTATTGATATAGTCAGTAGAATGCTTGACTTGACGGCGTATTTCCAATGAGTGTCTGAATCTCCAGCCGTCTTTTTTGAGTACTTCATTCGCCATTTCGTATTGGTCAGCAGGCACCAAAATATCGAAATCCCCCATGGGGCGCAATGCAGGAGCGGGATAATAGTTGAGCGCCAGTGATGCACCTTTGAAAAACATCGTCTTTACGCCGTGTTTATAGAGACTGGCTAGCGCATGCCAAGCACAGTGCATCAGAGATGCATTTCGCGCAAAACTGAGGCGATATAAACCCTTCATGCGTGGAAGATGCGGGATATTTGAATGCTTACGGGCAAACCGATCAAAAAGTGCCGGGACAAGTAGAGTTGCTTCATGCCGTAGGTTTTCAAAGTCTACGCAATCGACCCACTGCCGAAACGCCCTGTCAGCAGCAGGTCCCTTTAAGATGAGTGCCTCCAATGCCAATTGTTCGCTTAATGGAAAGCTATGCAAGGGATCCAGATCTAGCAGTAAGCTCATGACTATGGTTGCTATTGAGATTGATTGGAGCTCAACTCAGATGTAATTTAGGACAACATTGACCTGTTTGGCTTTTCAAGCCAATTTCATCTAGAGATGTTGGCTCTGATTGTCTTGAACAAAGTTCAGATTTGAACCAGTCGCGAGTTGAAAGTATTTTTGGTTAAAACTTTCGAAGAAAAATGCCCGTTCATCCCTGAAGTTTTGGGGTTCAAGAATGCCTACATCCGCCAATTTCGTTTTGATCACGCTAAATGTCACGTCGAGGAAACCTGTGCAGTGTTGAAAGATGAGCGTAGCTCAATCTTATGCTTAGTTGTGAAATAATAGGAGTCTTTGTTGCGACAGCCAAACATGAGTCATCTAACCAACTCAGCCGTCCATGACGTATTGCTGGCACTTCGTCGTGCTGATCTTGCTGGCACCTTGGGCTGGCAGGACATCAAGCAGCGTTATCGTCGTTCCAAACTGGGGCCGTTTTGGCTCACCATCAGCATGGGTGTGATGATCGGCGCGTTGGGACTGGTGTTTGGAGGGATTTTTAACACCCCCTTGCGCGATTTTTTACCGTTTCTGGCGATCGGTATTGTCCTTTGGACGTTCATTTTGACCGTTATCAGCGAGGGGTGCATTGCATTTATCAGCTCTGATGCAGTGATCAAACAACTGCCTCTGCCGCTATTTCTGCATGTGATGCGAGTGATTTGGCGGAATGTGGTGATCCTTGGCCATAACGTGGTGATTATCCCGTTGTTATTTTTAATCTTTCTGAAACCGTTGGGTATGGTTTCACTTCTCGCCATCCCTGGATTTCTATTGAGCACATTGACTCTGACATGGGTCGCTTTGCTCGCAGGCATACTCTGCACCCGCTATCGGGATCTGACTCAGATTGTCACCAGCGTCCTTCAAATTGTTTTTTACATCACTCCCATCATCTGGATGCCCTCCATGCTATCTGAGCGACATGGCTATGTGTACTTGGATATCAATCCGTTCTACCACCTGATTGAGGTGATCCGTGCACCGTTACTGGGTAGCGCACCAACGATGACAAGCTGGCTGGTGTCGATTGGCATGGCATTAGTTGGTTGGATCGTCACGCTATACATGTACGGAAAGTATAAAAACCGAATCAGTTACTGGCTGTAAAAAATGAGCAAGCAAGCATGGCATTGATCGATTTTCAGAGTGTTTGTGTTGACTTTCCCATTTTCAATTCGTCTGGGAGGTCACTGAAAAAGCGCCTGATGCGTGTTGCGACTGGCGGTCAGCTGACTGAAGATGCCGTTGGTGTTGTCGTCATACGCGCGCTCGACAACTTGACCTTCAAGATACATGATGGCGAGCGGGTCGCATTGCTTGGCCACAATGGCGCTGGCAAGACTACGTTGCTGCGCGTGTTGAGTAGTGTTTATGCGCCCACATCTGGATCAGCTGTCATACAGGGTAAGCTTGGTTCGCTCATTGACATTTCGCTCGGTATCGACCCCGAAGCCTCCGGTGTTGAAAACATTTACATAAGAGGTAGGCTGCTCGGAATGAGCGCAGCCGAAATCAAGGAAAAAACCCCTGAAATTGTCGAGTTTTCTGAGCTTGGCGACTTTATTGAAATGCCCGTCAGAACATACTCGACAGGCATGCATATGCGCTTGGCATTTACCATTTCCACGACATTGCGTCCAGAGATCCTGCTGATGGACGAATGGCTCTCGGTTGGTGACGAGGGGTTCAAGCATAAGGCCGAAGCCCGAATGAAGGAGGTGGTTCAG
>DNVL01000151.1 GCA_003507515.1 Legionella sp. | reverse complement strand
TCATTTCAGGTTGTAAATCATAGGTCGCGACATTTGGGGAGTTAATTAATCGACGCGTCTCGTTTGGAAAAATGTGCTCTGATCCACCATTGAGAAAAAAAGTGACATGTGCATATTTCTCTGTTTCAGCCACTCGCAATTGGCGAAGTCCATGGTTTGAAAGCACTTCGCCCAATGTATTGTGCAGGGGGGCCGTTGGAAACGCACTGCAGGTTGGGAGGTCGTCTGAATAGGGTGTCATGCTAATAAATCGGTTAAGCGTGAGCGTTCTTTGTCGGTTAAACCCATGGAAGTCACGCACTATAAAGGCTTGTGTTAATTGGCGGGCCCTGTCAGCGCGAAAATTAAAAAACAAGACCGTGTCATCATCTTGAATGGCGCAGCTTACGCCAATGAGGGTTGGCGGAATAAACTCATCAAAGATGCCTTGTTGATAAAAAGAGAGGATGGCATCTTGTGCTGTTGTGAACAGGCCAGTTTTCGATGGATTGGTCAACATCTGGTAAACCGGCTCAATGCGTTGCCATCGGGTGTCGCGATCCATGGCATAGTAGCGGCCGGTCACAGAGGCAATGGTGGCAATAGGGTGCTGGATGAGTTGCTCTTGGAGTTTCGCGAGACTCGTTAAAGCACTTTGGGGTGACGTGTCCCGCCCATCTAAAAATAAATGCAGGTATACGTTTGAAAAATTAAGTTGTGCGCAAAGGGCTAGAAATGCAAATAGATGGTCTTCATGGCTGTGAACGCCACCAGGCGACAGAAGACCCAAAATATGCAACGCTTTCCCACGCCGTTTAACGTCTTCGATGGCATCCAGAAAAACGGGGTTTTTAGCATACTCGCCATTGGATATGGCTAAATTAATCCGCGTTAAATCCTGTGGCACCATACGACCCGCACCTATGTGCATATGCCCCACTTCAGAATTTCCCATTTGACCGTCAGGCAATCCGACCGATGGGCCTGAGGCCTCCAGCAAGACGTGAGGGCATGTTTTCCACCAGGCATCCCATTGCGGCGTATGTGCGGAGAAAATGGCATTGTGTTCTTTTTTTTCGCTGAAACCCCAGCCATCAAGAATCATTAAAACCAGCGGTGTTTTTTGTGGCATGGATTTCACTTAATTTTTTGCAATAAAGAGGTTAGACTATAGGCCATTTTTGTTGTCGGAAGAAGTGGTTGAATAAAAAAATACCTCAACACGTTGCCATCATTATGGATGGGAATGGCCGCTGGGCTGAAAGCCGGGGCTTGCCTCGCAGTGAAGGGCATTGTGCAGGCGTTGACGTGGTCAAAACTGTGGTTCGTGCATGCCTTGAAAAACACATCTCGGTGTTAAGCGTCTGGGCGTTTGGCAGTGAAAATTGGGCTCGGCCTGAAACAGAGGTGTCGTTTCTCATGCAGCTGTTTGTGACAGCACTGACACGTGAAATCACTGAACTGCATCAGAATGGCATTCGTTTGCGTTTGACCGGACATCGCGCGCAATTGTTGCCTGCCCTTCAAGAGGAAATGCGATCTGCAGAATGCTTGACGGCCGATAATGCTCAATTGATCTTGAATGTGGTGATTAATTACGGTGGAAAATGGGACATTGTACAGGCGGCAAAAACGTTGGCCAGCCAGGTTTTGGAGGGGCGATTGTTGGTGGAGCAGATCGATGAGAACCTGTTTTCTCAAGCATTAAACACAGGCGACTTGTCTTGCCCTGATCTCTTTATCCGTACGGGTGGGGAACGGCGGATGAGTAATTTTTTCCTTTGGCAATTGGCTTATACCGAACTTTATTTTTCAGATTTATATTGGCCTGATTTTACGGCTTGCGAATTTGAAAAGGCATTGGAGTGGTTTGGGATGCGCGAGCGCCGTTATGGTCGAACGTCGAAGCAACTGGTGGAGAAACAAGATGTTTAAGCAACGAGTCCTCACCGCATTGGTGCTTGTTCCCCTGGTTTTGATGGCTATTTATTTTGCCACGACCGGGGTTTTAGCGGGATTGGTCGCCTTGTTGATGGTTCTGTTGGGCTGGGAGTGGTTGCAGCTCATCCCGCTTGAGCGCCCCGTGTATCGGATGTCATTTATCGCAGCACTATTGCTTTTAATCGTGCCTGCGGTCTATTGGTTGGACGCCTGGCTATGGGTTGATTTGGTGTGTTGGGGGGCTATCTTGGGTGCGGTGCTGACGTTTCCTATGTCCGAAAAAATGTGGGGGAAACGCGCCATCGTGTGCGGGGCGGGTCTTTTGCTGTTGCCTGTGGTGGCGAGTGCACTGAGCGCATTGTATCAACAACCACAAGGCCGAGATCTGGTGGTGTACTTGCTTTGCTTGATTTGGGCTGCTGATATCGGGGCGTATTTAGCAGGCAAACAATGGGGGCTAACCAAATTAATTCCAGCCGTAAGCCCAGGCAAGACGGTTCAGGGGACGATGGGTGGGTGTGCCTTGGCGATTCTCGTGGCGGGATTGGGCGCCGTCGATTTTAAGCCGCTAAGCATGATGGTTTGGTTTGTCGTCGCGATAAGCACCGCATTGATGTCCATGTTAGGGGATTTGTTTATTAGTATGTTGAAGCGGCGTTGTCACTTAAAAGATACTGGTCGTATTTTTCCAGGACATGGTGGGGTACTGGACCGGCTCGATAGTTTCATTGCGGCTCTGCCGTTGTTCTATTTTTTATATGGTTTTTTAATCCGTTGAATCGTGTTGTGAAGGCTTGGGTTGACAGGGCGTATCACTTCCTATAAAAGGGTTCCATTTATTGCGGTAAGCATTGACGAGATGCGTGGCTCAGGACGTAAAAATAATAATGATGAAGAAAAGCAAACAGATGGTATTGGTCGCTTGCTGTGCGACAGCATTGGCCTTGTCAGGGCAGGGGCATGCAGACTCGGGGTTTATTGTTCGGGACATCAAAGTGTCGGGCTTGCAACGCGTGAGTGTGGGAACTGTATTAAATTACCTGCCTGTTCAAGTAGGCGAAGAAGTCGGGCCTGCTTCAACGCCGCAAATTATCAGAGCGTTATATGAGACTGGATTTTTTCAATCGGTTGTGCTTGAACGGCAAGGCAATACCTTGGTGGTTCAGGTGGTTGAGCGGGCAACCATTGGTGCTGTGACTGTGGTGGGCAACAAGGAAATTCCCAGTGATAAAATGAAGGACCTGTTGAAAGACTTGAGTCTTGTGAAGGGGCGGGTGTTCCAGCGCGCATCGCTAGAGCGGCTTGAGAAAGAATTAAAGCAGGCCTACAATGCACGCGGCAAATACAATGCGAGGATTGAGGCCAAGGTCGTTGACTTGACTGAAAATCGAGTGGCCATTAACGAGACCGTTTCTGAAGGTCG
>DNVL01000016.1 GCA_003507515.1 Legionella sp. | reverse complement strand
GAACAATTTGCGTGCTGGAAAAATTTTCAGACATGGTTGAATTTAACAATAAATTATTGATTTGATTTTGGAAGTTGATTATCAAAGAAAACCGATGCGATGACAATCAAGCTGACCTAGATCATTTTTATTGTTGTTGTGTATTTGATTCCGTACCTTTCTAGGGAAAACTTCATGTGTTTAAGCTTCTATTATTTGACCCGATTGATAATCTACCTGCAGTAACAGTAAGCACCACGCTATCGACAACGAATGATGTCGGTAGCGCCCCAGCAGTTGGCAGTACTTTTCACGAATCGCAGTTGATTTAAAAAAATATTAGACAGGCTTTTCAACACCACCCAAACTCTCCACACAAACTGAGATTTTCAGTTTTCAAAAACAAGTGAGGGGGAATGATGGGCGGTTTTGTCGAATACGCTGTAAAGGATGGCGTGGCCGAAATCACAATGAACCGTGGCCTGGTCAATGCCATCAATGCACAGCTTGCCCGTGAGGTGATTGACTGCTATCACCTCGCACGCGCAGATGATTCTGCAAGGGCTGTTGTGCTGACGAGTGCATTGCCTACCGTATTTTCTGCTGGCGTGGATCTTGAGGCCGTCAATCAGTTATCCGGTGACGAAATGCGCAGATTCATGGAAGTTTTTTATTACGAGATGCATGAAGCTCTTTATAGACTGGGCAAACCAATCATTGCAGCGGTAAACGGTCTTGCTCGGGCTGCTGGTGTGACATGGGCAGTATCTTGCGACATGATCATTGCTGCTGAAGTTGCCATACTTGGGCACCCCGAAATTAATGTCGGCCTGCTTCCAGCCATGCATTTGGTTCATTTACCCCGTCAAATTGGCCGGCATAAAGCTGCTGAGCTGCTCTTTACTGGTGAAAATGTGACCGCCCAAGAAATGAAAGACTTGGGAGTGATCAATCACGTATTGCCACGCGACCAGGTTCTTGCCAAAGCTCGTGATTTAGCTCGGCGACTTGCAGAAAAACCCCCAATCGCTATGAGGCTGCTGCGTGATGCATTTGTCAGGGCAAATGATCTCGACTATCGAAGAGCGATGGAATCGGTCGTCGAAAGGATGTGCTCCCTAAAAGACACATCCGAATGTCATGAATGCTTGAAAGCGTTTTTAAATAAACGACATAAAAAAATATTCACATTTGACGATTTGAACGCAGGAGACCGATCATGAAAAAATATAGCCAGATCAAAGTTGCAGCTGTTGCACTCAGCATGTATTGCATCTCTACCTTTACAGCACTCCCGGATAAGCCCATCACCATTGTCTTGCCGTTTCCAGCAGGATCAGCAACTGGCAATGTCACTCGAATCATTGCGCAAAACTATTCAGAGCGCTTGGGGCAACCCGTCATGACGGATTCCGGTATGTGGCAAATGCAAGCGAACAAGCTTTCCAATCATTTCCGTGTGATCCGCTACAACGGTCGAGGCAACGTGAAATCAGATCATGCGGGAGCCAACTATTCCATCAGCCTACTGGCGGATAATGTTGTCGCACTTTTGAATATGCTTCAGGTCTAACGCTCGCACTTCATTGGCCTGTCACCGGGCGGAATCAATGGTTTTAATTTGACTCAAAAACATGCTGATCGCTTGCATAGCTTGATTATTTGCGATGTACGCCCCGACTCGCCTCCCGAGTTTGCTCGACCCTGGGATGATCGCATTCAAACCGCCAAGTCAGAAAGCATGAAAGGATTGGTGGAAGTGACAATCAAGCGTAGGTTCGGATCCGCGTTTCTAAACACCACTGAATCAGACCAAATCCGCGCGATGATTCTGGGCACATCGGTTGTGGGTTTCGTGTCCACTACCAGGGAATTGCAGGATTGCAACTATCAAGACACGCTGTCTGGTTTCACTGTCCCCACGACGCTTATCGTGGGGGAGAATGATGGCGTTTTGCCCAGCATCATGGGCAAATTCGCAACATTATTTCGCAATCTCCAGTTTTTCTCGATACCATCCCCCGGGCATCTACCCAACATTGAGAATCCAACGATTTTCGATACATCTCTACTGTCTCATTTCGAACTTATCAGTTGATTTGCTCTGGAAGTGGATCTCATTCTTTAAAACGGCCTGAAGCTTGGGTTGAAAATAATCACTTAAGGAATAAAGATCAAACTACAGATGCCTTAAAGAGCTATACGGAGTACGGACCCCGCCCCGCCACCGTCATCTATTCACGAATCACTTTGGCGATCCACACTATCTATAGTGATATCCGTGAGCGAATCGCGCCCATGCTTAACCACCTTTGGAATTCGGATTGACTTGGAATGCGACGCTGACGCATTTTGTTTTCATCAACAATGATGATGCAGCCTACATTACTAGCTTAGAACTGGTGGTTGATGGCGGCATCGCACTCTGAGTCCACTCTTGTTGTGTTCCTCGTGCCTGTCAATCAACCAAATACACTCACCTCGATTCAATTTGATTGACAATTTTTGATGATTCGTTATAAAAATGTAGTTGCACACGAACAAACGTTTGTTCAAAATTGATAAAGACATTAATTTCAACGAAAACCAATGGTTAAACCCGCTGGGATCTGGTAGACAAGTTACTCAAGATCTATCGCTCGAGGCTCAAACGGTAAAGAAAACAATGAATGAGACAATGAAAGCAGGAATCAACCAGAACAGCGCGAAAACAGGTCTCACCCTTGAGAACGCAGCCCAAGCTTCTGCCTCTCATCTCAGTCAAATCCATGCGGACGCAGTGTCGGCTATTGTCGGCAAAGACAACCTGCTGACAGGATTGCCCGATCGTTACGCTTACTCCCGAGACCGACTTCCGTTTGCTCTTTACCAGTTGCGTGCGCAGAAGCTTCCAGCCACCCTGCCAAGTGCTATCGCTCTGCCAGGTAACACGGAGGAAATTGCTGCGATATTGCGCTACTCTCATGAAAACGGCATCCGGGTCATCCCATTTGGTGCTGGTTCTGGTGTGCTTGGCGGCACGATCCCATTGGTCAATGAAGTCATGATCGATCTCAAGCGACTCAATCAGATTGTGTCGATCAACCCAGAGGAC
>DNVL01000233.1 GCA_003507515.1 Legionella sp. | reverse complement strand
AATCAGGCTTACGAATACCCAAATCACTAAAAAATACTTCGTTCAATTCAAAATCATAATTCTGGCCTGTGTGAACAAGAACATGATCGCAAAACTCATCCAGCTTTCTAATAATTAAAGACAACCGAATCAACTCCGGGCGAGTGCCTGCAACCGTCATCACTTTCAATTTTTTCATCATTAAATCTTATTCTTCTGGTGACACATATTCGCCGAGAACAATTGCTTGCATAAATTCTAGCTTTAACAACAAACGCTGCATGCCCTCAACATCCAATCTTTCGGTATTGTGAGAATTGTAGTCTTCCGTCCGTGAAATTTTCTCTTCACCCACCTCTAAAAACTTCGCATAATTTAAGTCGCGTAAATCCGGTGGCACTCTAAAATAGCCACCCAAATCTTCTGCACACGCCATTTCTTCGCGGCTTAACAAAGCTTCAAACAATTTCTCACCATGACGTGTTCCAATTNNATCTGGCTTATTCACCAAGCCAACTAACGATTTTGCCAAAGTTTCTATCGTAGCAGCAGGCGCTTTTTGAACAAAAATATCGCCATTATTACCGCGTTCAAACGCATACAACACCAAATCCACTGCATCTGCCAACGTCATCATAAAACGCGTCATATTTGGATCGGTAATCGTCAAAGCCTGCCCAGCCCGAATCTGATCAACAAACAGCGGTATCACGGAACCGCGGGACGCCATAACATTGCCATAACGCGTACCGCAAATCANNTCACCTTTTCCATCATTGCCTTGGATATACCCATCGCATTGATTGGATAAACAGCCTTATCGGTGCTTAGACAAACCACACGTTTAACTTCATTCTGTATCGCCGCCTCAAGTACATTTTCAGTACCCAAAATATTTGTGTTCACCGCCTGCATAGGGTGAAACTCACAAGAAGGTACTTGCTTCAAAGCCGCTGCATGAAAAATAAAATCCAAGCCACGCGTGGCATTCAAAACCGAACGATAATCGCGTACATCACCAATATAAAACTTTAATTTAGGATGAGCATACTTTTTACGCATATCATCTTGTTTCTTTTCATCGCGAGAAAAAATGCGAATCTCTCTAATATCAGACTCCAAAAAGCGTTTCAAAACCGCGTTACCAAATGACCCGGTTCCACCGGTAATCAACAGCACCTTATCTTTAAACATATATAAAACTCGCTATCGCTTATCATACATAAATTGAATTAAATCTGGCCAGCTTTTAGGCGAATACCCCGTTGCTTCTCTGAATCGTGTTGAATCTAATGACCTATTAATAACCACCGACTCATCAGCCACTATATCAATTTCCTTACCGTAAACAGCTTTGATTAAATTAAGAAGCGCATACTTGCTAATTGCATCTACAGACACGTGATAAAGCCCACACAACGCATGATTAGGTAAAACAAATTCGTTAATCACTCGCGCCAGCTCAACCGTTGGCAACCCTGAAAAAACAGCTTTTGTAAAGCCCTTAACTTGAACGTGTTGAGATAAAAACCAATCCACCAATGAGGCATGTGAATTCAATTCATTCCCAATAATCGACGTTCTTAAGGTAACACAATGCGAATAATCGCGAAGCTCACCAATCTACTTCGACTTGCCATATAAATCTTTAGCATCAGATTCATCCGACTCGTTATACATGCCTTTTTCGCCTGAAAACACGCAATCTGTACTAATATGAACCAAACGGGAGCCTTGTAAAGCACACAATCTTGCTATACGGTGCGGAAACATGGAATTGATCGGCAAAGCAACCAAGGGATCACTTGCATTAGGTAATTGTTTAATTAGACCTACACAGTTCACAACTACATCTGGGCGAACTTTGGCTAACATATCCACTAACGCATCTTGATCTAACACATCTAAACCCACAATCATTTTTTGCTGCAGCGTTTCAGAAAAGAATAATTTGGCAGAGCCTCCTCTTGCGGTTCCGTAAACATCATGATGTGCAGAAAGCGTTTTAAAAACCGCACCGCCCAACATACCTGTTACGCCTAAAACCAAAACTTTCATTTAGATACCCTATGATTATTTTTAAAGCTTTCAACTGCAAACTCGAACAGCGCAATATTGTCAGCAATGTCTTTATCATTATTTATTTTTCTAACCGAACTTGCAGCAACTTCTTGTCGCCAACTAAGCCTCGATTCCGCATCCATACTCGCAACCTCCTCTACCTTTCTACCAAACAACGCTAGATCAAGAGGTAAATCCCAACCTAATCTATCATCTTCTAAATTCTGCCAAGGCGTTTGATCACTTAACAATACCGGAGTACCCACTGACATGGATTCAGCGATAACATGACCATAATTTTCGCCAAGCGTTGGGAAAAAAAATAAATCATACGCGGAAAAAACATCAGCAACTTGAGCGGGTGTTACCGTACCCATATAGTTAACCACAATATTAGAAGGCAACTGTTCAATCAAATCCAAACATACCTGCCAATATTCCTTATCCTCGATTGGACCATAAACATCAAAAACTAAAGTAGACTCTATTCTCTCTAGCACTTGCAAAGCAAAATAAAGATTTTTCGTTGGCGAGA
>DNVL01000055.1 GCA_003507515.1 Legionella sp. | reverse complement strand
TAAAATGACGCGACAAAATAGGCTGCGCCCCCTACTGATTGAACAAAATAAGAACAAACTTCGCTCACGTACGTAGGAACATTCCCAATAAACTGGGCTGTCGCAACCACCATGGCGACAACACTTGCAACGATAGCCATAATCACCGTTGCAACGATCACGGCGGCTGCTATCATTGCAACAACGAGACTTTCTATCAGGGAAGCGGCCAATGCAATGATCAACTTAGCAGCGTAATATATAGCCGCTAGCACGGCGACTACAGCCAATGCCAGCAGTCCGGCAACCGGGTTGATAAGCCATAAAATAACTAAGAGCTCTACCATAAACATTCTCATAACCATTCTCCTCAACCAATGAAAATAATGAGTGACTCGAAAATACGCAGGTAGATTATCACATTGATCTTATTTTGTCCATACCCATTCCGTTATGTGCTTTGGGGTTTTAGACACCCTCGTTTACGATACGCCTTCATCGCTATCCAGTTGCTCACGAATGGACGTGACATCGGCATCCAGTGCCTGTTGAACCAACTCCTTTAACGTTGATTCGGGCATGCTTCCTGCTTCCGAATAAATGGCGATCCCTTGCTTGAATACCATGAGATGTGGGATCGATCGAATATTAAACGTTTCTGCTAATTCAGATTCCTCTTCAATGTTTATTTTGGCAAACACAATCTCTGGGTGACTCGCTGCAACCCGCTCATATATGGTCGCAAATTGCTTGCAAGGTGCACACCACTGGGCCCAAAAATCAACAAAAACCAGTGCATTGTCCTTGATTAACGGTTCAAACGTATCCCCCCTAACCGTTTGAACCATCGCATGTTCTTCCATGTTCATTTACTCCTTGATGACTGACAAAATCCGCTCAAAAATAGCATCAACGCTGCCTTCGCCTGAAATTCGATGAAAGGCAGGAGAATGGATGTCATGTTGCATGGCCCACTGATGATAATACTCGACCAGAGGTTCTGTTTGTTCGTGGTAAATCTCCAACCGCTTTCGGATGATGGACTCTTGATCATCATCCCGAAGAATCAACGCATCTCCTGTCTCATCATCAAATCCTGCCTTGATGGGCGGATTGTATTGGATATGATACACCCGTCCTGACGCGGGATGTACACGCCGACCACTGATCCGACGCACAATCTCATTGTCATCCACCGCGATTTCAATGACATGATCAAGTGCTACGCCTGCTTGCTTTAAGGCATCGGCTTGAGGGATGGTACGAGGGAAACCATCCAACAAAAATCCTTGACGGCAGTCGTCTAGTGCCAAACGCTCTTTCACCAAACCAATCATGATGTCGTCAGAGACCAATTGACCCACGTCCATGATTTTTTTAGCCGACAAGACCAATGGACTTCCTGCCGCAATGGCCGCTCTGAGCATATCGCCCGTTGAGATTTGGGGAATATTAAACATGTTCATCAAACGAAGTGCCTGCGTGCCTTTACCCGCACCAGGGCCACCCAATAAAACCAAACGCATCAAACCCATTTATACACTCCTAAATATAGCCTTTCACCACTGACATCGAGCCAATTGTGCCTTATAGATTTGTGCACGTGCAGCCACTTTACGCGCCACAGGCATCAACCACTTTTTATTCAAATAAGTCCGTCGCTGGTAGCCCGTCACCCCTTCATGATAGGCCAAATACAATGCGTATGCATCATCCCGAGCAATGCCTGCACGACGATTGGCTTGATTCGCATACCAGCCAATAAAATCAACCCCATCAGAAAAACGACCACGTGAAGACCAAATGCGCCCACTCGACTGTTTATACATATCCCACGTGCTACGTAATGCTTGTGTATAGCCGTAGGCTGTTGATGGCCGCGTCCAGGGAAGCACCCAAAGCAACTTGGTTCGTGGTGGTTCAGCACGTCCATCGAATTTCGATTCCTGATGAATGATCGCCATTTGTACAGGCACCGGCACACGCCATCGACGTTGCACATCCAATGCATCGGCATGCCATCTCGGGTATTGTTTAAACACATGGCAAATATTGTTTACATCCGTAGGCGGCACACTCACGCATCCAGACAGCATCAACGCCATTAGAAAAAGCCAGCGCCGCGTCTTGTGTATCGTATTAATGATCAAATGCATGGGCAGCCTTTTGTTGTTGCTCGCCCAAACAAAGGGCCATGAATAAAATAAAAAAGTATCCGGTGCCTGAATAAAATAATAACGAATCCGATACATTACCCACAATAAATGGCAATAACACGGCATACGCTAGCGGCCGCAATGTGGTCAGCGACGCGCTCGCAACCAACAGACTGCCAAAGAAAAACAACAACGCCAGAACGCCTAGCACGCCAAATTCAGAGGCCACCAGCCAGTATTGACTGTGCGGTTCAAGTAAATGGTCGCCTCGGGTAGGAATGGGGTTCTCCTCATGGTATAGATGGGTAAACGCCGCAGTGCCATTGCCAAACCAAAGGTGTCGTTTAAACAACGCATAAGCATAATCATGAAACTGCAACCGATACCCGAGCGAGGTATCCTTTTCATTTTTTGCATAAAGTTTACAATCATTCATGGCCACCTGTACAGCGCCCCGCATCACCGGGCTAAAATAGCAGATCACGCCCACCAAAACACAACCCAACACACTGCCGACCATCGCTTGACGCCAAGAAAACGATTGAACCATCAAGAGCACCATCAGGAGCAAATAAACAACATAGCCTGTGCGTCCATTGTTGATAAACAGTACGTGGTAACTAAATAACAAGGTCAATACGGCATAAAAAACCCGTGTTTTCCCTGGTTTAGTCAGAAACAGCAAACTGGATAAATAGGCTGCAAATGCCATCATGTAACCGGTCATGATGTGATTACGGAATAGGCCCCCTGCCTCTGCGTCATGCAAGGGAATGACACCCACAAACGCAAGAATAGACACAAAGCAAGTGAACACCATGGCCCACAAAAATCCATGCAAACCCATGTTTCGGGCGCGTGCATCTTGAAAGCCTGCAACCAAAATAGGCAAATACAATAATTTACTGTATTTCTCAATGGCCGTCATGCGTTCATGCAAGGTCCCGGGGCTCCAAATCGCGGCCAGCACTGCCACTAAAAACAAAGCGATGGCAGCCTGACACCAAGGTTTTGATAGCATGGCCCGTAAGCTTTGTCGATAAGCCGGGGATGCCACAATCAGAACGAGGGCAATCACCGCACATATGCTTTTAGCGGTAGAACTCAAGGGGACCGCAAAGAGTGACGCGGCTAACAATAAAGCAACCCAGGATTGGGTCGTCCATGCACGGTTAGTTATTTTTTCAATCATTGAACGCATATTCATTCCTCCCTCGATTTAAGGCAATTTATCCATTTCATCATCGTGATAAATCTGCTTCATACCACGATAGAACGAGCCTTCTGCACTAAAAACAGCAAACAGAAATCCAGCTTTGCCATCCATAAATCCACCTTGAAAAAAATAGCAGCGGAAAAACATCCACAACGTACTGGCCATTGTTTTAGAAAAAGAGGGGCTTCTACCCTCTTTCATCCGAATTTTTGCACTATAAGACGAATAACGGTTTATTTTATACAGGGCATGACTGATGTCTTGAAATGAATGATGCTGAATTGTATGTTTCAACTGACCCACTCGCGCAGACGCAGGAAGCTGGATTTTTTCATGCACAATGTCGTTACTAAAATGCGCGCCTTCGCGTTTAAAGAGTCGAATATGGCGATCAGGGCTGGATGAAAACCGCAAAGGCTTTCCATAAAAATACATCTGGATGGGGATGCGATACGCGTCTATGTTAGATGTTAACATCGCGGTCAGCATTTCATGATGCAAGGGCTCGTCAATTGATTCATCCGCGTCGAGATTCAAAACCCAATCACCCGATGCATGAGCCAGTGCGCGCTGTTTTTGAACACCATACCCTTGCCAGTCGGTTGAATAGACTTTATCTGTGAATTCTTTCGCAATGGCTATGGTATGATCCGTGCTGCCCGAGTCCAACACAATCAGCTCATTCGCCCAGCGAACAGAATCCAAGCAACGACGAATGTTTCGGGCTTCATTTTTAGCAATGATAACGACACTAATCATAAATTATACAAGCAGGGTGCGATCCATGAATTTTAACCAAAAAAAGCGACCATTGTAAGGCTTATTCTACAATGCTTGCTTCAAATGGCAAACGCGTTGGTAAGATTCATCAATCCGTGCTGGCAAAATGGCTCCGGATAGGACCAATTGCTCGATCCTATCCACCACCTCGGTTGCAGTAATCGCGCCCCATTGGTTGCCAAAAATCAGCATATCAGCACCCGCATTGATGGTGAGCTTGAGCGCCTCATCGATAGAATAATGATGACTAATGGCTTGCATTTGCAAATCATCGCTCACAATTACCCCATCAAACCCTAACTGATGACGCAACAGCTCGGTTAAAATGGGGTATGACAACGTCGCAGGTAAACCGCTTTTATCCAACAGGCGATTCACCACGTGTGCGGTCATCACCATCACGGGCCATTCCATATGCTCCAGAAGCTTAGCATACGGTTCCAACTCCCCTTCTTGATAAGTATCGGTCACATCCACGAACCCCTGATGTGTATCACCGACGGCACTCCCATGCCCTGGAAAGTGTTTGTAAGCACACAAAATGCCCTGTTCTCGAAAAGTGTCTACAAAGGACTGAGCTACTCGTGCCACCACGTCAGGGCGGTTGGAAAAACTGCGTCCTAACGTGCCAATAATGCCCTGTTGATCATTTAAATGGAGGTCAACCACCGGTGCAAAATTGAGATTAAAACCTAAATCTTTTAATGTGAACGCCATATTCCCGACTTCAGTCTGAAATGCATCTTTCGACAAATCGGCTTGATCACACGCTTTCATGGTTTTCATGCAACCCGGGATCTGGGCTAGGCGGTCAACGGCTCCGCCCTCATAATCCACGGCAATCAATAAAGGCAACGGATTGCCAGCGGTTACGGAATATTGCTGTAAATCATACGTTAACCGTTTGATTTGAGATATGTTTTGTAAATTTTTACCTTGGGTATTCGCTTGCAAGTCAACATCAAATAACAGCACACCACCCAGGCCATCGCGCATGAGCCACGTCACAACGGGGCTGTTATCCTGCAAGGCATGGCCTGCAAAGCCAACGATCAACATTTGTGCAATTTTATGTCTTAACGTCATCAAGAGTTCTGGCTCCTCAGCGTGATTTAATGGGTGGGATAGCGGTCATATCGCACGCACAGTGCCCTGATCCCTCCGGCGGCAAGGGAACCTCCGCAAAGAAATCTGAAAAACAAATATCAATGCCCCAAGCTTTAATCCCTTCTTCTATTTTTCCAGGAAGCGACCAATACCGTTTACTAAAAAACACTTTATGGGTATCACTTTCCCAGAAAACAGGTGAAAAAACGGCACTGAACTGAATAGTCTGCTGCGGCTCGCAAACCAGCTCTTGGCGTGCCCATGATTTACCCTTGGGTATCCTGACAACCGCCAACACTTTCTGGTTTAAAGCATTCGTAGCCGTGACCTTCACATCAAAATCAGTCCAACAATTATCCTTCACTACCGTTATAAAACAAGGGAACGCATGAGCCTGCAAACACAAGCACGCCCCGAGCAACAGCATCAATAATCGATACATGAGATGGCCATCCTGGTTGTTTTTACTTAAGCATATACAAATTTACAGGATTTATTAAGTCTTTGAGCCTGATATCATTGATTTTTTTATCATTCAGGTATATCCTTTCGCACTTGGAGAGGTGGCCGAGCGGCTGAAGGCGCACGCCTGGAAAGTGTGTATACGGCAACGTATCNNTTCGAATCCCTCTCTCTCCGCCAATGACCCCGAAACACTTGCATATACTGCCAAATCAACACATTCAATCAAAAATCCAGTTGCCTAGCCATTAAAATATGAATAAGGATCTGAACGATATAATGTTAGTGTGTCTTTTAATGCTTTAATCGTAATCATAGGCATCAAATGCGCTTTTAAATCATCAGGGATTGTTGTGTATTGATTTGAACGGATCACCACGTAATTATCAACTGCATTTGACAGAAGATGTCCTAATTCAGTCGCATCCAGAGTAGCCATTGCGCGCCCTGCTGAATAAAACTGGGCTGAAAAATCTGTTTTTGGGGCCCAGTACACCAGTCTGCTCTCTTTCGATGAAGCAGCCTTTTGATAAGCTGCCACCACACGATATTGCGATTTAGCGACCCACTCGGGTTTGAAAACAAACAATGCCGTGACCATTAAGAAAATAACGCCTGAAATCGATGCAAGCGACAGCAGGCGCGTTTCAGTCTTGGCTGTACTCTCTTTGCCATCCATTCGGATCAAAACATCTGAAAACAACAGGGCTAGAAAAGGCAGAATAGGAAACACATAAGGGTAAATAATGTTTCCAGAGCACGTGAAAAATATGATTGGCATGAAGATGCAAGCCAACAAATAAGCCACCCAACCATCGTTGTCTTTAAATAACAAAGGCCATTTTCTCACGTGTCGCGTCAGCCCAATCACACCCAAGACGGACCAAGGCAAAAATCCCAGCACCGCATACACCCAAATCATGCCGTAATGGGCCTTGTGTGCAAACCCATATTTATCCCCGCCCCAGCCGGGATCTAAAAAGCGATGGAAATGCTCACCGATAATAAAATAATGGATAAAACCCGGCGTCTTGATTTCTGCCAGCACATACCACGGCACCGCTATCAACACCATCAGCAACCCGCCGGTGATCCAAGGCAGCGACCGCCAGATGGCGCGCCATCGGTGATGCATTAACACCCAAACAAAGATAGGCATACCGACCAACACCAGTGCTATGGGACCTTTGGCGAGCAGACCTAAACCTAGACCCGCAAAAAACACATGCCCCCATGTTTTTTGTGGATTCACGACAGCACGCCAAAATGCAATCAAACTCAATGTGGTACAAAACAGCAGCGCTGGGTCGGTCATCACCGTGGTTGCATCGAGAAAGAAAAACAAACTGCCAGCCAAAACCAACAGTGAAATCAGGGCTGCATGCGACCCACTTCTTTGTTTAGCCACATCCCAGACCAACCACAACGTGCCCAAAGACAGCAGCAAGCTAGGCAATCGAGCAGCAAATGCATTGATCCCGAACAGCCACATAGAGGATGCCGAAGTCCAAGTAGACAACGGAGGCTTCGCCCAAAACGGCACACCTACACTCTGCATCGGTGTAATCCAATCGCCCGTTTCTAGCATGATACGAGCAATTTCACCGTACCGCGCCTCGGTGGAATCATTCAGGGGCATCAACCACATGGCCAACAACCGGCTAACGAGAAGGAACAACAACACCATTCCGGCGCGTTTCTGAAATGGGGTGACGGGTACATGGGGTTTAATAGATGCCATTAAATGTCCTTGCAACGCAATTGGATTGAATTCGCCTTTAAATCGCTTAAAAATTCATCACTTAAGAAATAGTGCAGTTCGTGATGGCGATAAGGGGATAGTGGATCTGTGGGATCCTCGGAGGGATCGCCAGGATGGCACATGATAAGACCGCCTTCTTGAATTTGGCCTAAAAATGGCTTGAAATAATCACGATAGTGAGCTGATTGATGAAACGGATAAATGCCTGCGAAGCTTGTATTGCTGGATATGCCCTGCTTGACTAACAAACGGCGCAGTGTCATCCCACCCAATAATGCAATCAACTGCCGTTTAGGAAACCCCTGGAAAGACCACAGATCATGCCACCCATTATGGGTGTTACGAATGAATGCCTTCAATCCCATTCTTTTATAAACCAAGAGCAATGCATCACGCACCATTGGCAACTGATGAACATGTTGATGGCCATCAATAAAATCAGGGTAGACCTCCATTGCATCCACAAAGGCGTTGATTTGGGTTTGTATCTCCGCCGCAATCGCCTGCACATTCAAACGTCTTAAATAAGCATTTTTAATCAACACAGGCAATGGCGTGAATGGCACACCATCGGTCAAATTAAGATGTAGACCTATATAAAGGGATGATTTCATGCCGATCAAGGCACTGGATGCCTGAGCCCAAGACGGCATATTGACCATGCAACTCACCGCGTTAATCCGGCCCAGCTGCACCAATCTTAAAATGCCTGCAGAAATGGCTTCATTTTGCCCATAATCATCGGCACAGAGGATGATGTGCTTATTCATGTTGATTGATTGACGCTTGCGTAATGTCTTCCTTTATATTATACAACGGACGATTTTTTGTTTCGATGAGAATCCGACTGATGTATTCTGAGATAATGGCCAAAAACAAAAATAAAATCGAGAACAAACCGGAAATCAGAAAAATAACCGACGCAATGCCATCTGCCAACTGTTGGTGTGTAAAAAGCTTTTGAATCAAAATAAAACCCGCATAGAGCATCATCACAATGCTAATGAACACTGAAAAACAAGCCATGGTGCGAAGCGGGCGTGCAGAAAATCCAATGATAGAATCCAAAGACAAATTAATCAGTTTCCGCAGGGTATATTTGCTAACACCGGCCGCTCGAGGTGGACAATGGTAATCAATGCTCGCCGTTTTATATCCCACATAAGCAAACATCATGATCAAATGGCGATTGCTTTCCTTCATTTTCTTGAGAGAGTCCACGACGTTTCGATGCAGCAATCGAAAATTACCAGTATCAGACTGCAAGTCAAAGCCGGTCATTTTTCTTGAAAACCGATAAAACAGGCGAGCCGACATTTTTTTAAACCACGTTTCTTGCTCACGATTCACCCGTGAGGCACACACCACATCAAACCCCTCACCGGCTTTTTTTACCATATCAGGAATCAGCTCAGGCGGATGCTGCAAATCCGAATCCATTAGAATGACGTAATCCCCCACCGCATGGTCTAAGCCTGCGGTGGATGCAATTTCATGCCCATAATTGCGTGAAAAAGACATCAGCCGAATGTGTTTATTCGCCCTGATGTACGATAAACAACGTGATACCGTATGATCGGTTGAACCATCATCAATGAGAATCAGCTCATAATCTAAAAAATGACGCGTTAATACCGCGATGGTTTTTTCTAGATACCCCTCAATGATATCTTCTTCATTATACATAGGCGCAATCACGGAGAGTTTGATATCAGACAGATGGGTCGATTGGTGAGGCATAGTAGTAATAGTCATTCGCTGTATTTAATCCGCTCATGATAACACCAATTCATGGTTTGTTAACTATTCACTGACATTCCGCAACCCTTCTTCATTTTTTTATAATTTCCGAAATCCAAATGACCATACGACCATATCGTACTGATTATTATATGCTTTGTTTGATTTGTAATCAAGAATTGGGATGCGAAATGTCCCTTAACGTCTATTTTAATGGTATTAATAAAAAATAAGCGCTGAAAAAAAGGCATTGATTTTTATATCAAGACTGTTAGACTCATTTTTGTTTAAAACTAAGGTTAAATCACCAGGGGTGCTTTATTATTCAAAGCTGAGAAAAACCCTTATAACCTGCTCTGGGTAATGCCTGCGGAGGGAGAGTGAATTGTAACGTGCAT
>DNVL01000239.1 GCA_003507515.1 Legionella sp. | reverse complement strand
TGCATGCCGGCGGTAAGTTTGATGACAATTCATATAAGGTATCCGGCGGTCTACATGGCGTCGGGGTCTCAGTGGTCAACGCCCTGTCTGAAGAATTGCACTTACTCGTTCGTCGCGATGGCAAAATACATGAACAGCATTATCATGATGGTGTTCCCGATGCGCCCATGGCCGTTACGGGTGATGCTGTCGGCACTGGCACACAACTGTGGTTCAAACCGAGTGCCAGCACCTTCACGAACATTGAGTTTCATTACGACATTTTAGCCCGACGTTTGCGGGAGCTGTCATTCCTAAATTCCGGCGTGTGCATCCATTTACTCGATGAACGCACAGATAAACGCGACACATTTCAATACGAAGGGGGTATCAAAGCCTTTGTTGAACATTTAAATCGCAATAAAGCGCCCATTATTCCGGTTGTTTTTTCCATGTGTGCTGAAAAAGACGGCATTGTCGTGGATGTCGCCCTGCAGTGGAATGATTCATATCAAGAAAATCTGTATTGCTTCACCAATAATATTCCACAACGGGATGGCGGCACGCATTTAGCGGGCTTTCGTTCAGCCTTAACGCGCACATTGAACAACTACATTGAAAGCGAAGGCTTTGCCAAAAAAGCAAAAATTGCAACCACCGGCGATGATGCGCGTGAAGGATTAACCGCCGTATTGTCGGTCAAAGTCCCTGATCCTAAGTTTTCATCACAAACGAAAGACAAGTTAGTCTCCTCTGAGGTGAAAGCGGCCGTTGAATCGCTCGTGGCTGAAAAATTGCATGATTTTTTAATGGAAAACCCATCCATTTCAAAAGTGATTGTCGGCAAGATGGTAGATGCAGCCCGCGCACGGGAGGCGGCCCGTCGCGCACGCGACATGACACGGCGCAAAGGTGCGCTAGACATCGCAGGCCTGCCAGGAAAGCTGGCCGATTGCCAAGAGAAAGACCCGGCCTTGTCTGAATTATACCTGGTCGAAGGAGATTCCGCGGGTGGATCAGCCAAACAAGGTCGAAACCGAAAGTACCAAGCCATTTTGCCGCTGAAAGGCAAGATCTTAAATGTCGAGAAAGCGCGGTTTGACAAGATGCTGGCATCGCAGGAGGTCGCAACATTGATCACCGCGCTAGGCTGTGGCATTGGACCGGATGAGTATGACCCGGATAAAGTCCGCTACCATCGTATCATCATCATGACCGATGCCGACGNNGCCGACGTCGATGGCTCGCACATCCGCACCTTGCTATTGACGTTCTTTTATCGACAAACCCCTGAGCTGATTAAACGCGGCTATATTTATATCGCGCAACCCCCCTTGTATAAAGTAAAACAGGGAAAACAAGAACAATATGTAAAAGATGACGATGCGTTGTATGAGTATTTAACGCAAACGGCGATGGATGGTGCGGCCTTCTACCCCGCCAAAGAGGCTCCCGCCATTACGGCGTTGGCACTGGAGGAATTGGTGCAGCAATTCCGTCGCATGGAAAAAATCATCAAGCGATATTCGCGGCGTTATCATCCAGATATCATCAAACGCATGGCGTGTTTGCCTGCGTTAAAGGTGGAGGACTTTAACGAGCAGGCATCCATTCACGATTGGGCGTGCCAACTTCAAGCCAGCTTGCAAGGGCTGGACAGCAAAACACAGGCGTTTTCTGTGGATGTTAAACACAGTGAAGAAACGGGGCAATACTTGCCGCGCGTCATCATGACGCAACATGGCACGGCCAACACCATTGTATTGAATGCCGAGTTATTTGCTTCAAAAGACTACAAAGAAATGGTGAGCATTAACACCCAATTACTGAATTTGGTGGAAGACAACGCCATCATCAAACGAGGCGAGAAAACACAAGCGGTGGTGAGCTTTGAACAGGCCTTGGCCTGGTTGATGGATGAAGCCAAACGAGGCCAAACCATTCAACGCTACAAGGGGCTTGGAGAGATGAATCCAGAGCAATTGTGGGAAACCACAATGGATCCAGACGTTCGTCGCATGTTGCAAGTCACCATAGAAGATGCCGTGGCCGCCGATGAAATATTCACAACCCTCATGGGCGATCAAGTGGAACCTCGACGAGAATTTATTGAGACCAATGCGTTAGATGCAGAAAATATCGATATTTAGTGGGGTCTACATCACTGCATTTCGCCCGAGAGGCGAAATGTGGTGATGGAGTAAAAAGCTGCGTCCTTGCAGCGGTGCAAATCCGTTGCTGCGCTCCCTGCGTGACATCATGTCAAACAGTCCGTGTTAATCCCTGTCTATCCCTGTGCTTAACAGTATAGCCTTTTCAAAGGCGAAGTCACTGCGTCAATGGATGATTATTTTGTAAGAGATCTCTTGGAATAACCCAAGAATTGTCTGCGTTTGGTCAGTCACGGGGCTTTTTTACAAGAAAAGCTTGGCGAAGCTGGCTTAAATTCACCATTAAAGGGAGCAAGGTGCCCAGTATCTTAAATCCCTTGTCTCCACGCAAAAGCCGGGGGCCATTCCACCCGATAAAAAACGCAGCACCCAATGCCGCCACAAACACCAAACGGTGATTCTGAAACAGTGCGAACCAATACTGCTTGTGTTTATCAACGGCTGCTTGTTGGCGTTGGCGCTCTTTATCCAAGGCGCTGATTTCCATCATCACTTGTTTGGCTGTCGTCATGCACATTCTCCACGCTGACCCAATAAATAGGCCCTGGTTTTTTCAAACCGCATTCGTTTGAGGTAGAGATGCAAATAACGCAAAATAAGGCATAATAACAACGCATTCGTTACGCAAATCAGCCCCAACACAACCATCAAATTGCCCAATGCCTGCATCAACACCAGGCCTAAAAACAGCAGGCTTGTGCACCAAAACCCCATAAAACAAACCATGAACAAGCACACAAGCACCAACAGCGGGTAAACGCTGAGTCCAGCAAGCGTTGCCTCCAGTCGCGTAATCGACAGGCATGTTTTCATCCAGTGGACCTGGCTTGACACAAGGTCCACTGCCTCATCGATGAGGCTCATTATTTTCGCAACAGGGCAGACAACAAAAGACCCACGCCGCCGGCAATTAGAATGGATTTTAACGGGTGTTTACGAACGGTTTCCAAGAGCTCATCAGAGTATGCCTGTGCTTCATGAGCAACCCCATCGAGTTTCTTTAACCCGTCTTGATACAGTTCATGCGCTAATTTAACACTCTCATTCACAAGCTCATTCGCCGCATCAGTGACATGGGCTTCTTTTGAGTTGGTTATTGTGGATTGTTTCATCTCCATGGTGCAGTCTCCTGGTGGGTGGTTTCGTTCTTTCATTATAGTAACAATCTAGCATTTTAAGCCAGGATCCCTACGTGAAAAATATATCCAAAGAATAGATTGTATTTATATTGACAACCCCGTATAATTTGCTCTCTTTAATGGCTGTAAATTCCAGAATAGACCCTATGTTAACCCAAAAAAAAACCGCATCAACACCTGTCGTTTTAATCACTGGGGCCGCGAGGCGGATTGGGGCCGCCATGGCCCAGCATCTTCATAGCGCAGGTTATCGGGTGGCCATTCATTGCCATCGATCACAAGCCGAGGCGGTTGCATTGGTTCGCAGAATGAATGCTCTACGACAAGACAGCGCCAAAGCATTCACTGCTGACTTGTGCAAACCCAACGCACCCCAACAACTGGTGCAGGATACCCTCACCTGGGCTGGTCGTATTGATTTGTTGGTGAACAATGCCTCTCTTTTCAGTCGTCAAGAAACAGATTGGGGGCCAATGTTTGCACTCCATGTCCGAACCCCATTTCAATTAAGTCATGCGGCCTACCCTGCCCTTGCCATTACGATCGGAAGCATCATCAACATCACGGATATTCACGCCGAAAAACCACTGAAAAACTACGCGATGTATTGCCAATCGAAAGCAGCCCTCAACTTGCAAACAAAAGCGCTGGCGCTGGAATTTGCACCGCTCGTTCGCGTCAATGCTGTGGCACCCGGCGCCATTTTATGGCCAGAAAATGACAATGCCCTCACAGAGGAAAAACAACAACAAATCATTGCCAAAACCCCGCTGAAACGGCATGGCAATCCGGTCTTCATTGCAAAAGCAGTGCTCGCGTTGGTCGATAATCCATTCATCACAGGGCAAATCCTTGCTGTAGATGGCGGAAGGAGCCTGCTGTAAAATAGTCCTCTATCGCTTGTAGGCGACTCAGAGCATAAAACACCTGCAATTGCCGCTCATTTAATACGCGCTTA
>DNVL01000286.1 GCA_003507515.1 Legionella sp. | reverse complement strand
ACCGCAGCCAGCCTATCATCAACACGTACCTTTTCATCCACCACTTTGGCCACACAGGAATCAGACCACACGTTTAACGCCGTTTCCAGCATATCAATCAAACTATAAAACGGCAGGATAATGCCCATCAAGGTAATGGGCACGTTCATGCTCGCCAACAAGCTGGCACTTAAGAAAAAACAGCCCATGGGAATGCCGGCATTGCCAATGGCCGCCACGGTTGCAACGATAATCCATAACCCCATGGAGGCTAACGACACGTGCAATCCGTTATTTTGCATTAAATAAATAACCGTTGTAAAAATAAAGGCAGCACAGCCATTCATGTTGATGCTTGTGCAAAGGGGCAATACAAAACGGCTGATTTCAGGATTGACGTTTAAATTTTTCTCAACCGTGCTCATCGTCACCGGTAACGTGCCGACCGATGATTTAGAGAAAAAGGCAAGTGATAATGCAGGCAGCATGCCTTTCATGGCCGCAAAAGGTTTGATTCCATTTGATTTTAACCAAATGGGCAACACCACAAAACCTTGTACCAAATTAGCCAGAACAATGATCAATAAATATTGACCGATGCCTCGAATGTCCACCCCACTTCGCAATTGCACGACCGTGGCCGTGATAAAGCCAAACAAGCCTAGCGGAATGATCGCGATGACCCAGCGTGTGATCACCATGAATAAACCATGCGCGCCACGGAAAAAATGCGTGATGGTTTGACGCGCGGGTTCATCCGGAATGAATCGAATGGCGATGCCCACCACAATGCCTAAAAACAAAACGCTTAACACTTGGTTTTCAAGAAAGGGGGACACAATCGTTGCTGGAATGAGATTTAATAGATGCTGGAAATAGCCAGATGGCCCCATGGGTGTGGTCATTGCTGCGGCGTTAGGGACGACAACCGTCACCATCCCCGGCTTTATCAGAACATACAACAAGCAAGCAATGCCTGCTGCCAGCAAAGTCGTACCTAACGTATAACACATGGTGCGTCGCCAAACCGTGCGCATGGCACCTTCTGATCGGTAATTGGATAATGTGACAATGATTGAAAGCGCAATAATGGGCAAACTAATGCATTTAAATATTCGAATAAACACATCTGAAATAAACAGGCCTAATGATTTCAATAATGCAATGTCAGACATGCCACACAGCACGCCGAGCACGATCATCACGGCATATAAAAAGGGCGTTTGGCGCCAAAACTTGGTTTTTACGATGGATTGTGCTGCGGACATGGAAGGAATCCTGTGTTTATTTCTTTCAAATTAGCCATAAATTTTACCATGATTTCGTGCGATGTCAATCGATTTGAACCTGCCCATCATGTCATGAACATCTGAACCGTGCGTGTAAGCCAGCGGCTCAGACTATATTTTGTGATGTTAGACATTAACCTTTGCAATAAACGCATCAACATCGTCCACCGGTATCAGCATAGACTCCTCGCTGGCGCGCGCTTTGTATTCCATCATGCCATTGGCCAAATGACGTTCACCCACCACCAAACGATGTGGAATGCCTATCAAGTCATTGTCCGCAAACAAAACCCCTGGACGCTCATTGCGATCATCCAACAAGACATCAATGCCTGCGTCCATGAAACGAGTATACAATGCTTCTGCTGTATTTTTCACATCCAGCGAGCGGTGTGCGTTAATAGGAATAATCACGCATTGAAACGGTGCAATGGCTTGCGGCCAAAGAATGCCTTTGTCATCATGGTGTTGTTCAATCGCTGCAGCGACGACACGGCTGATTCCTAATCCATAGGTTCCCATGATCATGGTTTGCAATTGACCTTCTTCATTCACCACAGCCGCTTTCATGGTCGCTGCATACTTATCTCCCAGCTGGAAGATATGCCCCACTTCAATTCCACGGCAAGCATGCAACGTACCGTTGCCATCAGGACTCATGTCCCCTTCTTTGACATTGCGTAAATCATACACTACTGTCGCCGGCACATCCCGCAACCAAGCGACGTTTATCAGATGTTGACCTTCTTCGTTTGCACCACAGGCAAAAGAGGCCAATGCACGCGCGTTAAAATCAATGATAACGGGTATCCCTAAATTCACCGGGCCAATGGAGCCCAACGGAACACCCAACGCCTTCAAGATAGCCGCCTCATCGGCAAATCGCAATGGCGATTTGATCAAGGGATGTTTTGCGGCTTTGATTTCATTTAATTCATCATCGCCCCTGAGCACCAACGCGACCAAAGGATGTGTTTCTCCCTCAACAATCAACGTTTTCACTGTTGTCGCGGTCGGAATATTTAAAAAGTCTGCGATATCGGCAATCGTTTTTTGCCCTGGAGTGGGTATTTTTTGCATCATTTCATTCGGCAAAGCGGTTGGCAAAGCAGGCGTAAGATGGGTGGCTTGTTCAACATTCGCAGCGTAGGTACTGCCATCACTGTAAAAAATCAAATCTTCACCGGCATCTGCTAGTACTTGAAACTCATGTGAAACAGATCCCCCAATAGCGCCTGTATCCGCTTCAACGGCCCTGTATTTCAAACCTAACCGGTCAAAAATCCTGCTGTATGTTTGGTACATCTCGTCATAGGTGCGTTGCAAGCAGTCTTGTGATAAATGGAAAGAATACGCATCTTTCATGATGAACTCACGTGCGCGCATCACCCCGAATCGCGGGCGAATTTCATCACGAAATTTAGTTTGAATTTGATAAAGATTGATGGGCAATTGTTTGTACGATTGCAATTCTTGTCGCATTAAATCAGTGATGACTTCTTCATGTGTGGGTCCAAAACAATATTGACGATCATTGTTATCTTGCATGGTCAACAATTGTCCGCCAAACGTCTCCCAGCGGCCGGTTTCATGCCACAGTTCGGCAGGCTGCACCGCCGGCATGAGGACTTCCAGAGCGCCTGCACGATTCATTTCTTCTCGTACAATCTGCTCTACCTTACGCAATATTTTCAAACCCAACGGAAGCCATGTGTACAAACCAGAACCCAATTTGCGTATCATGCCAGCACGAAGCATCAGTTGATGTGAGGCAATTTCCGCGTCGTTAGGCGTTTCTTTTAATGTGGCAGACAACCATTGTGACGCACGCATATTTACTCCTGTTGATTAATGGGTAGGCTTATCGGAAGCATCGATGATTTTTGCTAATTTTTCCGACAAAACGATATCATCTGGGTGATTAAATAATTCAATGGTCGATGAAAAATCTTTAAAGTGAACCTTTCCTGTGTTCACATCATAAACCGCACCCACCATCCCTATCTCTTCTCGATTGGTCATCAAATGCAAAATATTACTGCCATGATAAATCTGTTGCAAGGTGTTTGCAATGTTGAGCCGAACCACCTTGCGCACAAATTCCTCATTGGACCCACTCCGATTCACGACCGTTTCGGTTTCTGCTGCAATGGCCGGTTTGATTTTAGCCAACAGTTGGGTAATGTGTCCTTCTTCAACACCATCACAAGCCGCCATGATCGCTCCACAATGGGTGTGCCCTAACACCACGACAAGCTTCACTCCAATGACATGGCAGGCGTACTCAATACTGGCCAAAACATCATCATTGATGACGTTTCCAGCAATACGTATACAGAACAAATCACCGAAACTCATGTCAAAAATGGTTTCCACAGGAACCCTGGAGTCAATACACCCCAACACGACGGCAATGGGATGTTGGGTTTTTGCCGTGTATTTAATATCTGCATCCAAGTTGCGATGAATGCAAGTATCATTCAAGAATCGGTGATTGCCCTCACGCAGAATATCTAAAACCGTGTGCGGTGTTAATATGGATTGCACGTCATATGTGGTCACATTGATAAAATCAATGTAATTATGAATATTATAACGATCTTTAAATCCAATCAAATTCAATGATATTTTTTTATAAGGTGCTTGATCTTCCTTAAACTCTTGAATGTACTCAATGATTTCTTTGTCAATGAAATCAGAATAACGCGCATCAATGATCAATTGTGAGTAACTTGGGATAGAATTCAACTCAGCAACAAGAGACGCTTTGTTCAAAAACGTGAGCTGCTGGGGCAATACCAATCGATTCGTCACCCCGCTCGGATAAATTTCCTTGATAATATCCAGCCGCACCTCACTGTTTGATTTCAAAATAAAAAATACACTAACAAGAAGACCTATCAATATACCAGCCAACAAATTTAAAACGACAATGCCTATCAATGTCGCTAGGAATGGAATAAATCGGTTTAACCCCTGACGGTATATAGACCTGTAAATCGATGGGTTGGTTAACTTGTAACCCGTATAGATCAAAATAGTGGCTAATGATGCAATGGGTATTTTATTCAAGGCATGAGGCACCAGCAACACCGAGAACAGAATAAAGCAACCATGAAATATGGCCGCCATTTTCGTTTTTGCACCCGATTGAATGTTAACAGACGTCCTGACAATGACGGACGTAATGGGGATTCCACCGATGAGACCTGCAACCAAGTTCCCCACGCCTTGAGCAAACAACTCTCGATCCTTCGAACAATTGATGCGTTTTTTATCCAGTTTCTCACCGGCTTTGATGTTAAGCAAACTTTCCAGCGAAGCCACCACTGTCAAAATAACGGCATACAAATAGACCTTGGGATTTGACCAAGCCGACCAAGTGGGTGACGAGAGTTGCTGGAAAAATTCATTCATCGTGCCATATTGAGGGATATTGACGAGTTGCGGCGTGTTTTGTGCCAAATAGGAGTTGCTTAAGACAAACCACTCATTCAGTAAACTTCCCACAATCACCACAACAATGGAACCAGGGATGGCTTTAAGCCAGCTCGTCTTGGTTTTATCAAAATAAATTAATATAGCAATCGATAACAGCGAAATCAGCATGGCCCCGCTATTAATATGAAACGATAAATCAACCAGCGGTTTAAATTCGAACCCTTCCGTCGTGTCCAATATATGAGCCATCAGTTCATCAAGATTTCCTGACAAGGTAAAGGCAAGTGGCAATTGCTTTACAATCAGCAAAATACCAATGGCGCACAGCAACCCTTGCACCACATTGGACGGCACATATTCGGCAATAAAACCGGCTCGAAAAATGCCTAATAACATTTGCAAACAACCAGCCAACACCAGCGCCAACAAGAATACGTTAAAATCGCCCAGCTGGATGATACCGGCTACCACCACAGCCGCCATACCCGCCGCAGGGCCACTCACACTGACAGACGAGCCACTTAAACCGCCCACCACAATGCCGCCGATAACGCCACTTAAAATGCCTGAGAGAAGGGGGGCACCTGAGGCCAGAGCAATCCCCAAACACAAAGGAATGGCCACTAAAAAAACAACGATAGCGGCAATAAAATCAAATTTCAAAGCACGCCTGTTATAAATCATGGCGAAACGTGAATACGCTTGAATTGTTTTATACATCGGTTAGATACTCCTCATCAGGGAAAATGATCTCATCAGAAACAGCATTGCCATTGATTAAATGGCTTTCCAACTGCCTAAAATTCCATAAATCTTGATCCATCAACTGACTGGGCTTGATGGCTTGCAACGCATGCAATATATTGCTGGGTATTTTTGGATTTTCTTCAGCCAATTGATGAATGAGGCGACCAATGCGTTTGCGTGCCAAGTTATCTTGTGACCCACACAAAGTGCATGGGATAATGGGGAACGCCTGTGCATTGGCATAGGTAATGATATCCGCCTCTTGAACATAGCACATGGGACGAATTAAAATATGCTTTTTATTATCACTCAATAACTTTGGCGGCATGGAGCGGATATCACCATTGTATAAAAT
>DNVL01000198.1 GCA_003507515.1 Legionella sp. | reverse complement strand
ACAGCATGATGACGTTCGCCGGATTGCAATACGATACCTGTTGTTGGGCGATGCGATTGCTAGGCGGGCATACCTTTAAAAATTTACCCCCAGGCGCGCTGACGCCTAAATACAATAACAGTGTCTATTTTCAAGTGCTGCTAAAAGGCTTAGGATCGGTTGCAACCAGTGATCCGGCCAGTACAATCGAGAGCTACTTGCCGGGGTATCCCAATATATTTCACCGGTAGCTTGTTTTTTTTTGAAGAATGGCCTAAATTGCACCATTAAATGCAGGCTTCTATTTTATTAAGGGTCAAGGCCATGAGACGATACATCCCGTTATTTTTGATGTGCTTATCGCTAAGTGCGATGGCTGAGTCGGCACAACCACTCGACAAAGTGGTCGCCGTTGTCAATGACAATGTGATCACCGCGAGTGAATTGGACGCCCAAATTGAAGTATTAAAGCAGCAAATCATTGCTAAACAGATGCAATTACCGCCTGAGGCTGTTTTACGCAAGCAAGTGTTGCAACATCTCATTGATGTTGATTTACAGCTGCAGTTGGCAAAAAACAACAATATGAGCATTGATAGCACGGAGCTAGATGAAAGCATTGCAAAAATTGCAGCGGACAATCATCTCACCTTGACGCAGTTGCGCGAGGAAGTGAACAAGCAAGGCTTAAGTTGGGATCGCTATCGCGAGAATGTGCAGAAGGAAATGCTGATCAGTCGGATACAGCAGCGATCAGTGGGGCACGATGTTGTGGTCTCCTCGCAGCAAGTCGATGATTACTTGAAAACGTCGCATCATCATGCAAAAACAGAGCAGCTGTATCATGTGCAAAATATCGTGATTCCATTGCCTGAGGAGCCCACAACGGGACAATTGACTAAAGCCCTTGAAAAAGCACACCTTTTGCTGAAAAAAATAAAACAGGGGGACGATTTTAATCGGATGGCCATTGCTGAATCGAGTGGTGAGTACGCACTCGAAGGCGGGGATTTAGGCGAACGTCACTTGGCTGAATTGCCGGAAGTGTTTGCAAATAAAGTGATTGACATGAAGGTCGGCGAGGTGGCGGGGCCCATACGCACCGGAAATGGGTTTCAGCTGATAAAGTTAGTTGCCGTTAAAGAAAACCAAGAACACCATCAAGTGACCAAGACGCATGCGAGACACATCTTATTAAAGCAAGACGCGAACATGACGAGTGTTGAGGCCATGAAGCAAATCAATAATTTATATCAACAATTAAAGTCAGGCAAAGATTTTGCAACGATGGCAAAGCAATACTCATTGGATGCAGCGAGTGCCGTCAAAGGAGGTGACCTGGGTTGGGTCGTGTCCGATGAGTTGGTACCATTGTTTGCAGAAGCCATGAATGCCTTGCCTTTGCATACCGTCAGCAAACCTGTGAAAACTCCGTTTGGCTGGCATTTGATTGAAGTCTTGGAGCGAAAAACAGAAGATGATTCAGAGATGTTTCAGCGCCAACAAGTCAGGCAGTTCCTGCAGCAGCGCAAATTCACTGAAGCGGTACAAAATTGGCAGCAGCATATTCGCAATGATGCCTATGTCAACGTCATGGAAAAGGAATTGGCATGAAACCACTGCTGGTCAGCAGTGGTGAACCCGCGGGCATTGGTCCTGATCTCTGTTTGGCCCTGGCGGGGCACAATGTGCCGCTAGTCGTGTTGGGCGACAAGCAAGTATTAGAACAGAGGGCCCGTCAGTTGAACTGGTCCATTGCGTTTGACGAATATCACCCAGGCACATTACCGGTGCCTACACCCCATCATTTAACCGTATTATCTATCCCATGTGCAGCACCCGTGGTTGCCGGTAAACTCGATTCAAGTAATGCGCCTTATGTCTTGGCAATGCTTAAGCGTGCCGCAAGTGGTTGCCTTCACGGTGAGTTTGCGGCGTTAATCACGGCCCCCGTTCACAAGGCCATCATCAATCAAGCCGGTATTGACTTTACCGGACACACCGAGTTTTTCGCTCAGCATTGCCAGACCGAAACCGTTGTCATGATGTTAGTATGCAATGCCATGCGTGTAGCACTAGTGACCACACATTTGCCGCTCAGAGCAGTAGCCGATGCCATCACACAACCCTTGCTGACGGATGTGATTACTATATTAGATAAAGGATTGCGTGACGATTTTGATATTGCATGTCCTAAAATACACGTCGCAGGTTTAAATCCCCACGCGGGCGAGGGCGGGTTCTTGGGACGAGAGGAGTTGGATACGATAATTCCCGCATTATCCGCATTAAAGAACAAAGGGATCCAATTAAGTGGACCCTTTCCTGCAGATACCATGTTTACGCCGCATCAGGCAAAACAATGCGATGCATTTGTCGCGATGTACCATGATCAAGGGTTGCCCGTGTTAAAATATGCAGGGTTTGGGACGGCGGTAAATGTCACGCTGGGTTTGCCTATTATCCGAACGTCCGTTGATCATGGCACGGCACTTGAATTGGCAGGCACTGGGCTCGCTGCGTCACGTAGCTTGGTAGCGGCTGTCGATCTGGCTGCCCGCATGGTAAAGGCACGTTCATGATTAGTCTCATTGCTGCTGTTGATGAAAATCGGGGCATGGGTAAAAATAATCAATTGCTGTGCCATCTACCGGCTGATTTGAAATACTTTAAGCAGCACACGTTAGGCAAACCAATTATTATGGGGCGTAAAACGTTCGATTCGATTGGACGTGCATTGCCAGGCCGCCTGAATATTGTTTTGAGTCAGCAGAAACAATCGATCGTTGGCGTCACCGTCGTTGATTCTTTACAAGAGGCGCTACATCTAGCCCAACCTGCACCAGAAATTATGGTGATTGGTGGGGCCAATGTATTTGAGCAAGCCTTGCCATTGACCCAACGGATATACTTAACAATGATTCACCATCCATTTGATGCAGATGTATTTTTTCCGGAGCTAGACGCATCCATCTGGCGATTGGGTATTCAGGACCACCGGGAGCATGACGAAAAAAACCCATATGACATGACATTTTGTCAATACGAGCGAATCTAGGGCATTATTTTCGCGCACGTGCTCTAATTGATGATGATTGTTAAAATAAATGAAGAAAGTGTTTG
>DNVL01000079.1 GCA_003507515.1 Legionella sp. | reverse complement strand
CGGATTATACCTCGTTTAGTTTGGATTTTCGGCATCTTTCTGCGTTCAATTCAGAAACTGAAAGTACTCAGCGAACATCTTTTCAAAACCGCCCACAGATTTATAGTGTGAATTTTTTGTTTAATGCTTCCTTTCATTTAGCCTAGAGGGATACACGATGGTTATAAAAAAAATAATGACTGTGATCATCGTGTTTATGGTCTGTAGTGGCTGGCAAACGATGTACGCTCATTGTATAGAAACAATTTGTGAGAGTCGTGAGGGGCATCATTGTGCGGAAGACACAGAAACAACAGAATGGAAGTGTTCTTCAGGCTCTAAATCAAAATCAGTAAATAATCAGGAAAAATCGCCTTTAGAGGATTCGTCAGAAGACGAATGAGACAAGATGGTTTTCTTTGGGGCTATCAGAACTTATTAATGGCAATTTCTTTGGCTGACTCCGGCATTCCAATTGATGTCATTTCGACGTGGCTTCGTAGCCCATAATCATTTTCTTTTTGCCATGCAATTCTGTCCTAATCCTAAGAACGTGTGCTATAATGATAAATCCATGTGCAAGTAGTTTTCTTTTAAACGTCTGTTTGCAATGCCGCATTATCGCTAAATTGAAGGCCATTATGACTGAAAAAATTCGAAATATCGCCATTATCGCTCACGTCGATCATGGTAAAACAACCCTTGTTGACAAATTATTGCAACAAACCGGTACGCTCAATGAGCGGGGTCCAAAAGTTGAACGACTGATGGATTCCAATGCCCTCGAAAAAGAGCGCGGCATTACCATNNCCGACTTTGGCGGCGAAGTCGAACGGATTTTATCGATGGTAGACAGCGTGCTGTTGCTGGTAGATGCGGTCGACGGCCCGATGCCCCAGACGCGTTTTGTGACCCAAAAAGCGTTTGCTCAAGGGTTGAATCCCATTGTGGTCATCAACAAAATTGACCGTCCGGGTGCGCGACCACACTGGGTGATGGATCAAGTATTCGATCTGTTTGATAACTTAGGTGCAAATGACGCGCAATTGGATTTCCCTGTGGTTTATGCCTCCGCACTGAATGGCTTTGCCAAGCTGAGTTTAGAAGATGAAGCCACTGACATGCGCGCGTTGTTGCAAACGATTGTGGATAAGGTGAAAGCACCGGATGTAGACTCTGAAGGCCCGTTCCAAATGCAAATCAGTTCACTTGCTTATTCCTCGTATGTTGGAACGATTGGCATTGGTCGCGTGAGTCGCGGTCATGTGAACGCCAAAGCACCGGTTAAAATCATTGATAAAGACGGCAATGTGCGCAGTGGTCGTTTGTTGCAATTGCTTGGGTTTAAAGGGCTTGATCGCGTTGAAATTGAAGAAGCGAGAGCGGGCGATATCATTGCGGTTACGGGTATTGATCAACTCAATATTTCTGACACCATTTGTGATCCTGCCAACGTTGAGGCGCTGCCACCTTTAACCGTGGATGAGCCCACCATCAGCATGATATTTCAAGTCAACGATTCGCCATTTGCAGGCCAAGAAGGCAAATTTGTTACCAGCCGAAAAATTGGCGAACGCTTGCAGACTGAATTACTGCACAACGTAGCGCTTCGGGTTGAAAACACCGAAGATCCCGATAAATTCAGGGTATCGGGTCGTGGTGAATTGCATTTGTCTATTTTGATTGAAACGATGCGTCGCGAAGAGTATGAGATGTCCATTTGCAAACCTGAAGTGATCATGCGTGAAGAAAATGGCGAGAAACTGGAACCATACGAACGGTTAACCGTTGATGTTGAAGAAGGGCATCAAGGCGCTGTCATGGAAAAATTAGGTGAGCGCCGTGGCGATTTGCAAAACATGGTGCCGGATGGCAAAGGGCGTGTGCGCCTGGATTACAGCATCCCAACACGGGGTTTGATTGGCTTCCATACCGAGTTTTTATCGGCCACCTCAGGCACCGGTTTGATGTATCATGTCTATGATCTTTATGGCCCTATGGTGCGTGTACGCATTGGTAAACGAAACAGCGGTGTGTTGATTTCCAACTGTGGAGGAACGGCACGTGGGTTTGCCTTGTTTAATTTGCAAGAGCGCGGTCGTTTATTCATTGATCCGCAAACGGCGGTGTATGAAGGCATGATTGTCGGTATTCACGCACGGGACAATGATTTGGTGGTGAATGTCACGAAAGAAAAACAATTGACCAACATGCGCGCATCAGGAACAGATGAAAACATTGTTCTGACGCCTGCCATTAAATACTCGCTTGAGCAAGCGTTGGAATTTATTGATGACGATGAGTTAGTGGAAGTGACGCCGAAGTCCATCCGTATCCGTAAAAAGGAATTGAAAGAGGCGGACAGAAAGCGTACTGCACGCAGCACGTCGGATAATGATTAAAGGAGTCTGCTTGGCATGACGAAACAACGGTTTAAACGGATCATTTTGTATGCGCGGCAACACCGCGCGAATCAAGATGTGAGTGAAACCTTGCAACGTTTGGTGGACTATTTGCGAGTTCAGACAATAGATACATTTCTGGACTGTGATACCGCTGCAGGCTTTGACTTAAATCTTCCCACGTTGCCTCGTGAAGCAATGGGGGAGAACCAGGATTTGATTGTGGTTGTGGGCGGTGATGGCAGTCTTCTGTCTGCCGCACGCATGGCCATCAAGGTCAATGTACCCGTGATTGGCATCAATCGAGGTCGATTGGGTTTTTTAACGGACATATTGCCGCATGAACTGGAGATTCAGTTAGGTGCCGTATTGGCAGGGCTTTATTGTGAAGAACGTCGTTTTTTGCTGCACATGCGCATTCATGACGAGGACACCACTTTTTTTCAAGGGGATGCACTCAATGATGTTGTGTTAAGCCGAGGCAACGAAACCCACCTCATTGAATTTGACGTACACATCAACCAACAATTTGTCAGCCATTACCGATCAGACGGGTTGATTGTGGCAACACCCACGGGCTCAACGGCCTATGCGTTGTCCGCCGGTGGCCCTATTATGCACCCTCAGCTCAATGCCATGGTCATGGTGCCTATGTTTTCACACAGCTTGAGTTCACGCCCTTTGGTGATTGACGGGCAAGCCATTGTTGAGTTACGCATCAGCGACACCAATGAGCACCATTTACAAATCAGTTGCGATGGCCATGAGTCGTGTTTAGTGAAAGCAGGCCAACAGGTTGTCATTGAAAAAAACGCACAGCAATTGCGTCTATTGCATCCCACTGACTACCATTATTATGATACATTAAGAATTAAATTAGGTTGGGGATCACACTTTCAAGGATAACCCATGCTGACGTCTTTGCGGATTGAAAATTTTGCCATTGTATCGCAACTCGAGTTGGATTTTTCCTCTGGCATGACGGCGTTTACCGGTGAAACAGGGGCGGGTAAATCCATCATGATTGATGCCTTGATGCTCGCCTTAGGTGGGCGTGCGGATGCATCCGTCGTGCGTTCTGGGGCTGACAAATGTGAAATCTATGCGATTTTTTCGTTTGATGAAGACACGCCACCTGCGGATTGGTTAATGGCGCATGATCTGGATGCGAGCGATGGCGAAATTGTATTGCGCCGTGTCATGTATGCCGAGGGGCGTTCTAAATCCTACATTAACGGCCAGCCGTATCCGTTGCAAAAAGTCAAAGAGCTGAGTGAAATGCTTGTGGATATTCATGGCCAGCATCAACATCAACGCTTACTACAACATGCAACCCATCGCCAACAAGTCGACCAATATGCCAATCATCCCTTGTTGCTGGACGACGTGGCGCGCTGCTACCGCCAATGTCAGCAGGTGAAGCGCGCGTTGGACGCCTTGCTAAACCAAGCCTCCATGCGGGAGCGGGTTGAATTGCTTCAATACCAAATAGAAGAATTAGCGCAGTTATCGTTGCAGACGGGCGAATTACAAGCCCTTCATGAAGAACACCATCATTTGCATCATGCGCGTGAGTACTTAGAAAATGCGCAATTCATAACCGATGCATTGGGTGCTGAAGACGCACCTAACGTTTGCCAGGCGTTGAATCAAGTCATTCAACGATTGGCATTGTTGCCACAAGGCGATGCGGCGATTAAAAATGCACTTGAATTAATCAACAGCGCGTTGATTCAATGCGATGAGGCGGTGAGTGAGATAACCCACTTTTCGACGCATGTGCAGATCGATCCTGAGCGTTTAGAAGTCGTTGAGGCGCGCATGAGCCAGCTGCATCAGATGGGACGAAAATACCATGTGGATGCAACGCAATTGCCGGTACTCGCACAGCAGTTTCAAGAGGAGTTGCAGGCCTTGCTGGTTGCGGATCAAAAACAAGCACAATTGCAATCAGAGTATCAGCACAGTGTGCACGCCTATGAGCAAGCGGCATACGCGCTGCGCGAATCCCGTCAAAAATACAGCCTGCAGTTGGCAGAAGACATCAGCATCACCATTCGTCAGTTAGGGATGCCAAAAGGATTTATCACGGTTGATTTCACGCCATTGGATGCAATGCAGCCGCATGGTTTGGATAAAATTGAATATCACGTTTGCACGAACCCCGGGATGGCGCCGGATACGTTAGCAAAAGTGGCCTCAGGTGGTGAGCTGTCACGGATAAGTCTTGCGATTCAAATGATTGCTGCAAAAAGGGGTGCCACACCCACGTTGTTGTTTGACGAAGTGGATGTGGGCATTGGGGGCGCAACGGCGGCTTTGGTGGGGCAGTTGCTCCGTCATCTTGGGGCGCGCCTGCAACTCTTTTGTGTCACACATCAACCGCAAGTTGCATCTTGTGCACACCATCATTTTAGGGTTGAAAAACACACCGATAATGAACAAACATTTTCCCGTGTGATACAGCTTGCCGATCCTGAAAAAATAGACGAAATCGCCCGCATGCTGGGTGGCT
>DNVL01000191.1 GCA_003507515.1 Legionella sp. | reverse complement strand
GTCCGTTGAAATCGTTGGTTGGGCCAAGGTTCAGCCAACCGATTCCATCTTATTTTGCGGTGGAGCCATTCGTTAAGAATGCTTGCCGCAATGCATCTTGTTCACCCGCTGTTAAAATATCCCCGAATGAATTGCTGATAAAAAACATGTCCTCAACACGTTCTCCTGCTGTGGCAATTTTCGCACGATGCAAGTGGATTTTTTGATTTAGAAAAATTTGGCTAATCTGCGCTAACAAGCCAGATCTATCACTGGTGACTAAAAATAAACAGGTATGGCGCCGTTCGTGGTCTTGGGTGTAGGTGATTTGGGGCGAAATGTTAAAATGGGCTTGCGTGCGTGATAGTCTGCGTTGAATGATGGCAGGCAATGACCCATGATGCTTTAAGTGTTTTCTGAGCGATGTTTGAATGGTTTTGATCCGCATCTCGTCTATGATGGCTTGATTGTTCTCGTCGAGAATAATATAGATATCCAGGTCGAACTGATTGTTGCAGGTGAGAATAGTGNNCGATTGCTTAAGACCGCTGTCGTGATGGTGAACCGATCCTCTCGGTGAGGCATGTAAATAAACACTTCGGTTCCTCCTAGGCTATGGTGCGGCATGATCAATACCAATGGGTACTGTGAGCAGGTCAGAATTGCTTTTGTGTGATGTGCAATGCTTTCGGCAGACTCCTGTAAAAAATAGCTGTCTTTAAAATCAAGCCAAAGGGTTTGAATGGCATGTGCTTGCACATTGTCCTTTCGCAATATATCCAATGCTTGTTGACGGCGTGCTTGAATGAGGACAGCCTCATTTTTTAACGTTTTTTCATGACGCATGGCGTGGCTTGCGGCAAGGTATAATTCCTTGAGCAACGCGTCTTTCCATGAATTCCACAAGGCAGGATTGGTGCCTACAATGTCAGCAACCGTCAGTAAATAAAGATAATCGAGGTATTCACTTTCAGGAAGCAGGTTACAAAAACGCGCGATGGTGTTGGAGTCATAAATATCTTCTCGTTGCGCTGTTTTTGACATCAATAAGTGATGCCGTACAAGCCATGTCAGTAACGCTTCATCGGCTGCATCCAAGTGGTGTCGTTTAGCAAATGCTGCTGCCTCGTCTGCGCCTAATTCACTGTGATCTCCTCCACAGCCTTTAGAAATATCATGAAACAGTCCTGATAAGTAAAGGATTTCAGGTTTAAGAATAGTGGGCATTAAACGGGCTGCTAGCGGAAACTGGTGTGCAAACATCGGATCGTTAAAACGCGCGAGGTTGCGAATCACGAATAAAGTGTGCTGTTCGACAGTGTATACATGAAATAAATCATATTGCATTTGTCCGGTCACGGCCGCAAAGGCACTTAAATAATGCCCCAGTACGCCATATTGACTCATGCGTTGGAGGGCATCAAAGGGATTGTTCCCTGATTTAAAAATACGCATGAACGTGTGGGTGGCGATGGTCGATGCACAGAACGTTTGCGTGAGTAAGTATAAGTTCTGATGGATTAAGCGAATGGTGCTGGCGCGAACGCCTTTAATCGTCGGTTTTTTTGCGATCCATAAAAACAAGTCTAATAAGGCCTGTGGGTTTTCTGAAAAAACGGTTGGTTTTCGAATCTCAATGTAGTGATTCGACAGTTGAAATGAATCATCTAATAGGGTGAGGCGTTGTGTTTCAGGACATAAAATGGTTTCAGAAAACCACTGCAGCAACATTTCGTTTAATTCGCGTGTGCGCTTAATGACTTTAAAGTAAGCTTTCATGAATTGTTCAATGGCAAGCGATGTGGGATTGTCTTGGAACCCAAAAAGCGTGGCCAGTTTGATTTGATAATCAAAGAGCAAGCGATCTTCTCTTTTGTGAGCCAATACATGCAGTGCGAAACGCACTCGCATCAAAAAATGCTGGCAATGGATCAATTCTTCATATTCTTTTTCGGTAATAAAACCGTGATGAACGCCATCTGCAAGCGTTTTAATGCCAAAGTGGCGTTTGCCAATGGCGAATAATACGTGTAGATCGCGTAATCCACCGGGGCCATACTTAATGTTGGGCTCCAGATTGTAAGCCGTTTCGTCATATTTCTTATAACGCGCCTGCTGCTCTTGTAATTTTGCAAAAAAATAGTCGTGGCTCGTCCACATGTGCAGTGAATGGGTTTTGTACCGAAGCGTTTCCATGAGCCTTCCACTTCCGCACAGGAGACGCATGTCAAGGATGCTGGAGATGACACTGACTTCATGGGCTGCCAGTTCAGCGCATGCCAACACCGGAATGATTTGATGACTGATCTCTAACCCGATATCCCAGCAATCTTGAATGAAGTGTTCAGCCCCTAGCAAGGAGGCGTCTGGTGCATGTTCGTCATGTAAAATCAATAAATCAATGTCTGAATGCAGTTGAAGTTCACGTCGGCCGTAACCCCCAAGCGCGAGTAAACACAGATGATGGGCTTGTTGAAGCGCATGGTGATGAAACAAGCCAATCAATGCCGCATCGATGCCTTCCACTAATTTACGCGTGAGGGTGGTGATATTCCCTGTTTGAGAAAATTCAAGACTGAGCTCGATTTTAAGCGCATCAAGGGTTTGTTTTAAAGCAATAAGCGTGTTATCGATCATGGGTTCTTGTAAGCCTGGTTCACCGTTTCAGCCTGCGCTAAAACGGTGCGAAAGTGGTTCAGAGATTAGTCGTCCATCTTTTCTTCCATCTTTTCTTTCATCTTCTCCCGCATCTCCAGGGTCATTTTATCCATTTTTTCTTTTTGCTTTGCATCTAAAATCATGTTGATTTGGTACCGTGTCATGACACGATTTTTGGTCATTTCACCTACGATTTTCTCTTTCTTGGCAATTAAATCGTTCATTTTGGCTTCATCTATTACGTTCCCTTTAGCAAGGTCGTTTAATTGGATGTTGATGTCGTGCATTTCCATTATTTTAGGTTTCATACTGGCTTTTTCTTGATCCCTGATGGCATGTATTTTTTTCTCCTGCTCGGCTGTTAAATCAAGCTCTCCCATCATTTTATCAAAGTGTTTACCCATCATGTGGTGGTGATGCTTGACATTGCCTGGACACTCGCTGTCGCAAGCGATAACGCCTTGACTGATCGAGGCAGACAACGCGAGCGCTGAAATCCATATCATTTTTTTATTCATTTTAATTTCCTTTAGT
>DNVL01000045.1 GCA_003507515.1 Legionella sp. | reverse complement strand
CATTTTTAAACGTCACAATGCCGGAAAACGAGATGTAAAAGTTCATGTCCAATGCACGGCGGGCAATATCCCAATCTTCAGAAAAACAATGCATGACACCCCCAATGCGTGATGCACCCTCTTCTTCCATCAACAACAATGTATCTTCCGCCGCCTGGCGCGTATGAATGATCAATGGCTTAGATGCGGCAATGGCCGCGCGAATATGCTCACGAAATCGCAGGCGCTGTTGCTCAAGCGCACCATCGATTTCAGTACGGTAATAATCAAGCCCCGTCTCACCCATCGCAATGCAAGCAGGGTGTGTTGCTAACATCACCAGCTGTTCGGCCGTTACTTCATCCTGCATCTGGGTATTGGGATGTACGCCAACGGATATACTAATGTTTGGATAGCGTTCGGCTAGTTTATACAGAGCGGTTAAATCGTCCAGTTCCACACAAACACATAATAAATGTTCGACTCCCGCCGTGTGTGCTTGATGCATCACATCGTCCATGCTGTTTTTAAATTCACTTAAATCGAGCATGTTGATATGACAGTGTGAATCAACCAATGGTGAAATCGTCAGGTGATTGATCATGAAGTCTCCAAAAAAAAGAAATTGTTTGGAGAGAATGAGATGCAAAAACAGCATGCCATTCTCTCCAAACGCCGACTACCTACCAACAGACACGGTGTCCGCCAACCCACCTGCATCGTACACTGCCATACGATCCAAATCCATAGCCCATTCCTGGTCCAATATAAACACGAGAGCCACCCCAGCCGCCGCCATAATAGCGACCGTGATGATATCCGTGCCCCCAGCCAGCGTGGTGACCCCAGCCGCCATGATACCCTCCATGGCCGCCGTGCCACGCATAAGCATCACCCGCCACAGAAACCAGGAAGCCAACAGCCAAAATCAACGTGCCATATAATGAAAAACGACCTCTCTTTA
Source organism: Legionella sp. (assembly GCA_003507515.1). Lineage (GTDB taxonomy): Bacteria > Pseudomonadota > Gammaproteobacteria > Legionellales > Legionellaceae > DDPF01. The sequence continues at coordinate 1,830 of DNVL01000045.1, read as the reverse complement.
TGTCCATTGCCAATCCTCCTTGATCAAATAAATACCTTTGTTCAATTGGAGTATAGCGCAGAAGTTGGTAATATTTTTTGCACAACGATCATAAAAAAATATTGGCGGCGGTTGAGGCCCAGTTGCGGCACATTAAATAATCGATTCTCGAAATGATTATCTATATAGAGAAATGAGGTGCCAGAGCAAACACCAACCATCCCCTTCTATCGTAAAAAAACTCGCCCAGGAGAAAATCAGGATATCACTAGGGTCTGTTGACATTTCAGAGCCCTAGTCAGCAATAAGGATGACGATTCGCTGACCCACAGCAAAACCTTTGGGGAGACGCTAGCCTCCCCTTTTAACACAGTGACTCTACACAACAAAAATGCCTTACATGCTCGTACCATAATAATCATGGATTGACGTCATCCAGGTTGAGCTAGACATATCAGGCCAATGATCTTTATCAAATCCTGGTGAATTTTTAAGTTTTTCTTTATCCAGCGGAATCTTGAAGCAACCTCCCGTTCTATCATAAGAAAACATGCCCCAAGGCAAAGCAAATAATTTATCACCCATGCCTAAAAATCCGCCGTAAGATAAAACAACATAAGCCACTTTCCCTGACATTTTATCCAACATAATGGCTTCAACCTTCCCTAATTTTTCATCTTGGCTATTTCTTACTTCCGTGTCAATTACATCCTTTGCATTTACGATATTGTATGTCATTTTATTTTCCTTAAAATGCAGCATTTCAATCTGGCTGCTGTTAGTTAGGTGTAGTATTTCATGCGACTCACTAGTCAGCCGTACCGCTGGAAATACTCATCTCATCCACTCCTTTTTCCACACCTTTTACCGATTTTACAATGGCAACCAAAACACCTTTAACCTTGGCGGTAGTATAAGTGTCAGCGAGAGGGCTTTGGCTGTCTTTTACCTGCCGGTTATCCGCATTAACGTCGACTATTCCATCCGTGGATTCCGCGACCGTCACGACTTTTTCGTAATCAGTATTTGAATCCAATTGCCCTGAAAGATGAGCAACGCCATTCGTTACACTGATTGTCATTTTATTCGCATAGGGCGCGAGAGCGGACAAGAGGCTCGCTTTAAGGGAGTCATCATTGACTGCTACCGTTTTTGTTGTTTGATTTGCAGGCATCATATCGCGCTACAAATCATCCGATTCATTGCTATAAAATAGCATACGATCTTAACTAAAATTGATCCTATCCAGTTCGTTATCTCGCTGGATAGGATTTTGAACAAACGGACATATGTTATCGATGCTGTGGTTGTTGACCTTGAGCATTGTCTTTTCTTTGTTGCTCAGTATCTTTTTTAGCCTTTTGATCTTGTGTTCCTTGGGAAAATGGAATGCCAGCGCTCTGCCTGGAGGCATCTGAAGCATACCGTTCTGCTTGATGAGCATGCCCATGCGCTTTAGTAGCAGAAGCAAACCCTTCCAAATGTTTTTCATCTCTATGATAATTTGCTGCTTCTTGATGATGCTTGGCTGCTTCTTGATGATGCTTGCCCGCTTCTTCGTGTTGTTTTTGCATGGCTTGTTTATCAACATTGAATTGTGTCATTTTAATGTCCTTGGTTATATTAAAATAGTCATTATTCATCGCGTACGCAAGTGATTACACGATGATTCTTCTCAAAAATCTAAATTGACTTTTGTATATCCAGCATATCTTCATCAAAAAAAAATCCTATTAACATATTCATTGATTTATTCAGGAAAACATTAGGGTCTGTTGACAATTCAGATATCGACGTTCCGCGAACAAGTCGCGGAACGTCGGGCTTCGAAAGGTGAAATGTAAAACATTG
>DNVL01000008.1 GCA_003507515.1 Legionella sp. | reverse complement strand
GGTGGGCAACCTTACCCACCGCAAATCAAAGCCTTGCGTGATGGTGCGCAAATTGTGGTCGGAACGCCCGGTCGTATCATTGATCATTTGCAGGAAGGACGTTTAAAATTAGATGAATTAACGACCTTTGTTCTGGATGAAGCCGATGAGATGTTACGAATGGGCTTTATTGATGATGTTGAAACCATTTTAGCTAAATTACCAGAAAAAAGGCAAATTGTGCTGTTGTCAGCGACAATGCCACCGCAAATCCGTAAAATTGCCACGCGCTATTTAAAAGATCCTGCAACGGTTGAAATTCGCATGGATACCGCCACCGTTAAAAGCATTGAACAGCGCTTTTTGTTTGTATCTCAACCACAAAAACCGGATGCATTATTGCGTATCCTGGCGGTTGAAGAATGCCAAGGTGTGATTGTGTTTGTGCGCACCAAAAGCAGTACGGAAGAAGTGGCTGAAATTTTACAAAAACGCGGGCATCGTGCCATGGCGATTCACGGTGATATTACGCAAAATTTACGCGAGCGTATTATTGCTCAGTTTAAATCGGGTGCGATAGATGTCTTGGTTGCGACCGATGTTGCGGCGCGCGGTTTAGACGTGGAACGTGTGACCCATGTGATTAATTATGACATGGCGCATGATTGCGAAACGTACGTGCATCGTGTCGGTCGTACGGGCCGGGCGGGACGCAGTGGTGTGACTATTCTCTTTGCAACCCCTAGAGAGTCGCGTTTGTTGACGTCGCTTGAGCGTCATACCCGCCAGCGCATTGAAAAAGTAACCATTCCAACGGATTACATGATTCAAACCGCTAGACAACAACGTTTTATGGCCAATATCACGGCGCGTCTAGATCATGAAAATCTGCCGACTTATCGTCGTATTATTGAAGATTACATGAAAGACAATGAAGCCTCTGCCATTGATGTTGCCGCCACATTGGCTTTGTTGCTGAATCAGGATAAACCGTGGGATCAAAAATTTGTAGGCCATGCCTCAGCAACGCCTGTAAAAGAAGCGCGTGTTGGAAACCGTGACGCACGACCAACATCATCACGACCCAGTCATGATCGTCGTTCGAATACAGACTCACCCAGGTCATCTAGTAGTGAGCGCCGCACGTCGTCACGTGATGACGCTGTTGTGTCGGCTTCGCAAGAACTGTTTCGCATTGACGTAGGCCGAGTCCATGGTGTCAAGCCGGGCAATATCGTGGGTGCAATTGCCAATGAAGCCGGTTTACAAAGTCGATTTATCACAGGCTTAAAAATCAATGATGATCATTCGACTGTGCGCTTGCCAAAAGGCATGTCGAAAGACACGGTGCAAGGGCTCAATAAAGCGTGGGTTTGTGGCCGGCAATTGAACTTGACATCGCTTGGGGCAGCATAGTCCTTTGCATTCTTGGAGAAGGTGTAGCATGAACGTGATAATGACGTTATTGGCACTGCTTTTTTCAATACAGGTTTCAGCGACTTCGCTGAATAAAATCGTGGTGTTCGGCGACAGTTTGTCGGACAACGGCAATCTGTATGAATACATGAAGCACGAGCTCCCGTTGTCGCCCCCTTATTTTCAGGGTCGTTTCACAAACGGGCCTGTTTGGGTGGAGCTGTTGGCTGATGCATACTATCCAAAGGATGGGCCTGCTCATTTATTGGATTATGCATTCGGAGGCGCGGGGGTTTCGGAAGAAGTGGACGACGATGACGATGAAGAGGTGTTATTTACCTTGCGTCGAGAGGTAGACAGCTATTTGTTGTCCCATCAAGACCAGGCCGATGCGTCTAGTTTATACATCGTTTGGATGGGCTCCAATAATTATTTAGGCGTGCCGACCGATGAGGAACAGGCTGTAGCCGCCGTGGTATTAGGCATTCGACATGACGTGGAGCGCTTGGTTAAAAAGGGCGCTCAACACATCATGGTTGTCAATGTATCTGATTTGGGCAGGACTCCCGCGGCGAAGGATTTTGATGCCGTTGATGCGCTGACCTCGTTATCGAATAAGCACAATCAGCGGTTAAAAGAAAACATGGCTGAATTAAGGCAGCTCTATCCGGATGTGCAATGGTTATATTTTGATGTCAATCAAGTGTTGGATGATCTCTTAATGTCCCCTGAGCAGTATGGTTTCACCAATATTACGGACACATGCTATGAGGAAATGGTTGATAATCCATCAGGGAGATCTATTTTAACCATGGTGTCAACGGTTAAATCGCGTAGAGCAGTAGATGCTTGTACGGGTTATTTATTCTTTGATCCAGTTCATCCGACAGCGCCTGCGCATCAAATCATGGTCGAGCGAACAAAAAAAATGTTGGATGAAGCCGGTATTACGTTCGAATAGTCCCATCCTCGGCTGTTTACCACCCTTTATTCTCGCAAATTTGTTCGTATGCTTTGCGAATGATTTGTGTTTTTTCATTGGCCTGTTTGATCTTATCGGCAGGCATCCCTTTTGCCATCAATTTATCAGGGTGGTGGCGGCTGATAAGCCGTCTATACGCGCGCTTTACGTCTTGTTTATTCGCTGTGGGTTCAATTTGCAAGATGGAATAGGCGTGGTCTAGCGCTTGGTGTGACTGTGGGCGTGACGTGTTTTCGTTTGCCCCTGCGGATGAACGTTGGCGAGAGAATCCCTCGTAAAAATCTTCGTGAAACCGAGATTGCTCATGTAGTGGAGCGCGCTGCATATAAGCGAGAATGGTGTTTAATATTTGAACTTTACTGTCAGATAAACCATCCACTTGTGCAAGGGCATATTGCGTGTCAATGAATAATTTCAGTAAAAGAGGATTGTCATGGCATGCTTTGTACAGCAAACTCAACGTTGGTTTTAATTGAAATTGTTCCTTTTTTCCTTCATTGAAAAATAGTTGCGCCTCTTTGCGTTGTGCTAGATTGAGCTTCATGTCGTGCATGATGCGTTTAGCCATTTGGATTTCAAGTTCAGATACACGACCGTCTGCTTTTGCAATATGGCCCATGATTGAAAACAGGGCCTTTAAAAAAATGGGTTTCACCAACATACGGCGCTCGGCATGATAATGCCAAAGTGGGTTGGTTAGGTGTTCTGTTAATCCTCGGTCAAAAAAATTACCGATGAGAAGACCAAACAAGGCGCCTACGGGGCCTGCCATCAGGTAGCCTAAAAAGGCTCCTAACAATTTCCCCCACCAAGTCTGGCGGGTGAAAAAACGACGTAGCGTCACTTTAGCTCCTTATTGTTTCAGCGTTTACCACCATTTGCCTTGCGGGAAAAAGGGCAGTATGAATATTGCATTATACGCCAGTAATGACAGTAGTACTTCTTTTTGATACGATATTACTTTCCTATAGATCTCCGTCACTTAAATCTTGAAGCCATTGGCACTGGGTTCATCATGGTATGAACACGATTCAGAGTGTCATTTATTCCACGCCTATTTTACGTTATTGAGATATCACATGTTGCGCTTTATCTATACTTTTTTATTGTATTTATCTGTTCCTTTTGTGTTGTGTCGTCTGTATTGGAAAGGGCGACGTCTACCGGCTTATCGCCGTCGAATTCATGAGCGGTTTTCATTAAATAACCTTGCCCCGACGGACGTCTGGCTACATGCTGTTTCTCTAGGTGAAGTGATTGCTGCAACGCCGTTGATTGATGCCTTGTTGGCCCAAAAGTTACGTGTACTCGTCACCACAATGACGCCAACGGGGTCCTTGCAAGTGAGCACACGGTTTGGTGATAAAGTTGCCCACCAATATATCCCTTACGATTTGCCATGGGCGTTAAAGCGATTTTTTAAAAAAATGAATGCGCGCGTAGGCATTATCATGGAAACCGAGTTGTGGCCCCATTTGATTCATCAAGCAACGCGTGCCAACGTGCCGCTGGTGTTGGCGAATGCACGCATATCCGATAAGGCATTTAAACACTATCAAATGATGCGGTTTTTCTTTAAGCCGATATTGGCAAAATTCAGTTCTATTTTATCCCAGAGTGATCTCGATGCGACGCGATTTGTAGCGCTAGGCGCGCCTGTAAATCGCGTTCATGCGCTGGGGAATATGAAATTTGATTTGCAGATTCAGGTTTCTAATCAGGTAATTTTTGATCAATTAAAAACGGCCTGGGGGGTATCACGCCCGGTGGTGATGGCCGCGAGTACGCATGAGGGAGAGGAAAAACAATTATTAGCCGGCTTAACACACCTGAAAGCAGCCATTCCAAATGTGGTTCTGTTGATAGCCCCGCGCCATCCTGAGCGCTTTAAAACGGTGTATGCACTGGCAGAGTGGCATGGGTTTAATACGCAGCTACGTAGCCAGCCTAATACGATTGATGCGCACACTGACGTGGTGATCTTGGATTCATTAGGCGAATTGTTGGGCTTTTACCGAGTCAGCGATTATGCGTTCGTGGGAGGGAGTTTGGTGCCTGTAGGGGGGCATAATGTGTTGGAGCCTATTGCGATGCAAGTCCCTGTGTTTTGCGCGCCCTTTATGATGAACTCCAAAGCCATTTTTGCGGCATTGTGTGATGCTGGTGCGCTGCAATGCGTGAAGGATATCGATGATTTATGGGCGCGCCTGGTGGCGATGCATCTCAAACCTATAGAGCACACGCAACAAATCGCGAATGCGAATGGAGTTTTAAAGGCGAATCAAGGGGCGGTGCTGAGGTGTTTGGACGTGGTCTTGGCTTGCATGAGGGCGTAGGTTGGTTTTTTGGGCCCAACCTACAGTTTAACCTTTATTCACGCGCCTTGATTTTGCCGTTCTTTGATTTCAGACAATGTTTTGCAATCAATGCACAATGTGGCCGTAGGCCGGACCTCTAAACGGCGTAAGCCGATTTCAATTCCACAGGCCTCACAATAGCCAAAATCTTCATCGCGCAAGCGCTCAAGCCCATCTTCAATTTTCTTGATGAGTTTTCGTTCCCGATCGCGGGTGCGTAACTCAATACTGAATTCTTCCTCTTGACTCGCACGATCAGCAGGATCGGGGAAGTTAGACGCTTCATCCTTCATGTGCGTCACGGTTCGGTCGACTTCTTCCATTAATGATTGACGCCAGGCCAGAAGAATTTTTTCAACATGGGCCAGCTGTTGCTCATTCATGTACTCTTCGCCTTCAGCTTCCTGATAGGGGGCAATTCCCATATTGCCAAGGGTGTCATTTTTCACGGTCTTCTCGCTCTCACTGGTTATGTCACTTGAAAGTGCGTAGGTATATCAAAAAATACCCCACTCTTCAACTATAGACTATGTTTCCACCATCCACCGCTGATTCGATCATGTCCTTGCATATCTGGCCAAGAACGCACACGTTGATAGCCGGCTTGCTCTAGCAACGTTTTGACGGCGGGCCCTTGTGTAAATCCATGTTCTAATAATAGCAGGCCATTGGGCTTTAGTCGCTCTACACTGTGTTGAANNAATGCATGCAACCCATCTGTGCCACTCACAAGCGCTGTTTGGGGTTCAAAGCGTAAGTCGCCTAAGCTTAGGTGTTCGTCATGGTCTGCAATGTAAGGCGGGTTCGATACGATCGCGTTAAATAGCTGTGGAGGAATGGCCTCAAACCAATGAGAACAGAAGACTTCCACGTTAGGAAGGTTCAGCCGTGCGGCGTTATCACGTGCAACATCGATGGCTGCCTGGCAGTTGTCGACCGCCAATACATGCCAGTCTGGGCGCTCCCAGGCGAGCGCTAACGCAATGGCGCCGCTGCCAGTGCCCAAGTCTAGGACACTGGCGCCATGTACATCACCGAGCAGCGTTAACGCCAGTTCGACCAGTAATTCTGTTTCGGGCCGTGGAATCAGCGTGTCTTTGCTGACTCGCAAATTGAGTGACCAAAATTCACGAGTCTGTGTTAAATAAGCAATCGGCACGCCGGCTGTGCGCTGTGCGATGAGTTGTTGGAAATGCGCTTGTTGCGCCACCGTTAGCATGTCTTCTGGGTGTGCGTAGAAAAAGGCGCGTGATTGATTCAATGTGCAAGACAGTAGCAGTTCAGCATCCAGGCGAGCGCTAGAACTGGTGGCGGCTAAAAGGCGAGTTGCATGGTCGAGACTGTGTTTAATATCAATCATTGCGTCCTAATTCTGCCAGTAATTCTGCATGGTATTCCCGTTTTAATGGATCGATGACCATCGACAGATTGCCCTCAAGGATTTCATTGAGTTGATAAATCGTGAGGTTGATACGATGATCCGTTAAACGGCCCTGCGGGTAGTTGTAGGTGCGAATACGTTCTGAACGGTCGCCACTGCCGACGAGCAATTTACGGGTGTCTGCTTGCTCTTTTTGTTGTTTGGTTTGTTGTGCATTTAATATTCTTGATTTTAACAGAGCCATTGCTTTGGCACGGTTCTTGTGTTGAGATCGTTCATCCTGGCATTCCACCACCACGCCGGTTGGGATATGTGTGATCCGAACGGCAGAATCGGTTTTGTTGATGTGCTGACCACCGGCACCCGATGCGCGGTAGGTGTCTGTGCGAAGATCAGCGCTATTGATTTCCACATCATCAATCGCGTCGACTTCCGGCATGATGGCCACGGTACATGCAGAGGTGTGCACGCGTCCTTGTGATTCGGTTTCAGGCACGCGCTGTACGCGGTGCGTGCCTGATTCAAATTTTAATTGCGCATAGACGCTTTTTCCGCTGATGCGCGCAATGATTTCTTTAAAACCGCCATGCTCGCCATGACTGGTGCTGATGACTTCTAGTGGCCAGCCTTGCATTTCTGCAAAACGGCTGTACATGCGAAATAAATCGCCTGCAAAAATGGCTGCCTCGTCCCCACCCGTGCCGGCTCGCACTTCTAAATAGACATTGCGTTCATCGTCAGGATCCTTCGGAATCAAATGCCATTGCAATTCATCGTCTAATGTTTCCACGCATGCATGCGCCGCATCGATTTCCTCGGCAGCCATTTGTGCAAGTTCCACATCCTGACCATCCAGCATGTCTTGCAACGAGGCGACATTGGCAGCCGCTTGCAAATAGAGGTCATAACACGTGGCAACGGGTTCCAGTTGCGCATATTCTTTTGATAAGGCTTTAAACTGGTTTTGGTCAGCGATGACACTGGCTTCGGATAAGAGACGTCCAATTTCTTGGAAGCGTTCAAGCATTTGTTCCAGTTTTAAGGCAATGGATGTTTTCATGGGAGGGCGGGCTCACTTGATGTGTCAAAAAGATAATGGGCTAAGTCCAGCAGCTCATCGCGTGAGTCCCCGGCGGCTCGGCGTAAACCAATCGTTGGGGTATGGGTCAGTTTATTGAGTAGGCGCTCAGAAAATTCAACTAAAACCGCCTGTGGGCAGTGGCCCGCAGACATTTTTTGTTTCGCACGAGAGAGTTCGTGGTGGGCTAAGCTCTGCATGTGTGTTCGGTAGTCACAAATGACACGGCTAGCCTTTAGCGAGCGGTGTTTACGGTTATAGTTATCCAGCTCGTCGTCAATTAAGTGCGCGGCTAGGTCTGCGGCAGCTCGCCTCTTATCCATGCCTTTCTCAGTGATGTGTTGAAGATCATCTAGATTATACAAATGCACTCCTTCCAGTTCGCTTACATCAGGCTCAATGTCACGCGGAACCGCTAGATCCAAAAAAAACATGGGCGTTTGATGGCGCTGGCTCATGGCTTGTTCGACCAATGTTTTGGTAATAAATGGCAGGGGACAAGCGGTTGCTGATATCACCACATCGGCTTTTGGCAAATGCTCGGGAATGTTGGTGATGGTGATGGCTTTCCCGACAAACGTGCCGGCGAGCTGTTGGGCATTGTTGTGGGACCGGCTGGCAATCATAAATTGCGTGACCCCCTGTTGATGCAAGTATTTTGCGACAAGCGATGCCGTTTCGCCGGAGCCAATGATGAATACATTGAGTGTTGAGAAATCTGGAAAAAGTTGGCCTACCAATTGTGCTGCGGCGTAGGCAATCGAAATAGGGTTTTTGCCAATGCCGCTTTGGTTTCTAATGCGTTTACTGGCACTGAATACAAAAGGAAACAGTTGACCTAAACGGCGTTTAGCCGTTCCTAAACGGCACGCTTGCTCAAAGGCTGCTTTCATTTGGCCTAAAATTTGCGGTTCACCGAGCATCATCGAATCCAGTCCGCTGGCAACCCGTAGTGCATGGCGCACGCCCTCTTCATGATGATGCATATAAAAATAAGGACTGATGTCGCTAGGATCGATGTGGT
>DNVL01000090.1 GCA_003507515.1 Legionella sp. | reverse complement strand
AACCGTACTTTTTGAACCATGCCTAATTTAGAATGCTAGCGCGTTTTGAGCGGGATCGAATCGCTGAAATTAAATGCTGTGCTGAAATGGGTTTCGTCAGAAAATCATCCCCTCCTAGGCTGATTGCAAATAATTTTTTGTTCTTGTCTTCCTCGGTCGACAGAAAAATAATGGGAATTTTGGTGTAATTCATTTCTTGACGAAGCACGGCTGCCAGTTCTAAGCCTGTGCATTCAGGCATATAGATGTCCATTAAAATCAAGTCCGGTTGAAAATCATCCAGTTCTTTTAATAGGTGCATTGGGTAGGTCAAAGCGCGTGTGATCATACCTGCTTGATTTAAAACCAGTGAATAATAATCAGCTAACGAGGTGGAATCATCAATGATTAATATACGGTATGGATCGCCCATGGTCAGGTCGTACTTATGAATTAATGTGTGCGTTAAATACGATATATCAACCGGCTTCTGAAAAAAAACATCACTGCCCGCTCGAACGGCGTTTAGACGAGGCAGTAACTCGGCATTTGGGACGATGCAAAACAAGGGCAGCGGTAATCGCTGTTGGTTTTGAATCGTGAGCAAGGCTTCAATCCCTGTTTTATCGAGATACTCCGTGTCAATAATAAGCGCTATGGGAGGCTTCTCTTCAATGGCCAATTGTAGCGTAATAAAATCTTGGATATCGTGGGCGCGATAGCCTGCGGGTTGAAGACTCTCACTGAATGCGTGCACCAATGCCTTGTCGTGCTCCATGATATAAACCAATTTATTATCTCGGGTATCAGACAATTCGGTGCTAACAGCAGGTGAGGTTTGGGGGGGCTCAGAGCGCAACACATCCTTTAGATGGGCAATGTGGGCTGCAATTGTTTCTTGGTCGTGCCGTGATATCGTTGCATTTCCCAATAGGCGCTTTAAAAAAATTTCCATTTGTCGCGCGGCTTTTCCTAACCCGGGGTAACCGTATGTTCCCGCGGAACCACACAAGCTATGGACATCGCGGTGCAGGGTTTCAAATTTAATGGCGTCCCAATGTTGTATTTGTTCCTGCCATTGCATTTCAATGCCGCTTATTTTACTCGGCAGATTTTTTCTATACGCCATAAACAGGGCATCTAATTTCTTTTGTATGTTCTCATCCATGATGTTTCACCCAAGCGCGCTGGATCTCATCCGCCAACGTCATGGGATCAAATGGTTTTGCAATAACGCAAATGGCCCCCACCGCTTTATAGTCCTCAATTTCATTGCTTTGTATTTTAGCGGTCATAAAAATAGCGGGAATATCGGAAAATTGGGATTGTTTTCGTAATTCACGCAATGCCGTGGGGCCATCTATTCCTGGCATCATGACGTCCAGCAACAATAAATCAGGGATAAAATCATGTGATGCATCCAATGCTTCATGGCCATTGGCGCAATATCGAACAGTAAAGCCCCCAATGTCCTCTAATGCAATTTGGGCAATGGCTCGAATGTCCTCTTCGTCTTCCGCATATAAAATGGTTTTGAGCGCTTTAGTCGACATAATATATCCTTATAGAAGATTCTTGATGGTATTTAATAGTGTTTCATTTGATGAGTTTGATTTGATTAACGCTTGACTCACGAATTTTGCATAATCGGCATTTAATTGCATGTTTGAAAACACAAGAACAGGTGACCTGTATTTTGCCAACAAAGGCAATATTTCAATTCCATTCCCGTCGGGCAATAATAAGTCTAAAATGACCAAATCATAGCTTTTTTCTTCCAGCATCTGCTTGGCTTTTTGCAAGGAATGGGCAACGTCTACAACCGCGTGTTTTTCCAGTAATACTTCCACAACGTGTTGCATATCAACATTGTCTTCAATGTGCAATATTTGAGGTGTCCCTGTCGTGTTTTTTTTCTTCATGCGATTGATCGAGGTCAATAACTGATTGAAATCGATAGGCTTGTCCAACCAATCTACCACTGAAACCGCATCGCCACTCAATAATGCCCGGCCTGTCTGCGCTATCATTGATATCACAATGATGGGTAAGTGCGCTGTTTTTTCAGCGGCACGTAATTCTCTGATGAAGGCAATGCCATCTTGATCAGGCAATATTAAATCCAATAACAAGGCTTTATACTGGCTCAAGCTTAAGTGTTTTTTTGCTTCCGCGACCGTTGAGGCAACATCAACAAAAAATCCGGCAGATTCCAATAGCAGTTTCAGGTAATCGGATTGATCTTTATCGTCCTCACAAAGCAGCAATCGACGTTTGGTGTCATGAATGGCCGTTAAACTGTCTATGATGGGAGCGCTATTGGCATCAGAGACGGGAAGGTCAAAATAAAAGGTGGTTCCTTTATTTTCTTGGCTATTAAAATCCAATACCCCCCCTAGTTTTTCAATGATGATTTTACTGATATTCAAGCCTAAACCCGTGCCACCCTTGCCGCGCGTAGCGGATGAGTCAGCTTGAGAAAATTTTTGAAAAATGCGTGTTCTGAATTCAGGGGAGATGCCTGGTCCATGATCTGAAATAGAAACGCGCGCCGTTGAATTGATTTGCGCAACCGAGACGATGATTTCATCGCCTTTTGGAGAGAACTTACACGCATTTGAAATCAAATTGGTTAACACCTGCATGAGCCGGCTTGCATCCACCAGAACCTGAATGTTTGACTCAGACGGTATAAATTGTATGAACACGCCGAATCGATCGGCGTACATTTTATTCGCATCCGTTGATTCCTTGACCACCTGATTTAGATCGACCTGATTTAATTGAAAGTCCATTTTACCCGCTTCAATTTTTTCAATATCCAATAGGTCATTGATGAGTAAAAGAAGCCGTTCACAGTTGTTGTTGGCTATTGCAATGAGTTTTTTTGCCTTGTCCGGAAAGTCACCCATCATTCCGCTGACGAGCAGCCCTAGCGAGCCACGGATAGATGTTAGAGGCGTCCGCAGTTCATGGCTCACAATCGACACGAATTCATTTTTTAATCGTTCGGTATTTTTCAGTTCAGTGATGTCATGAATGACCGCAACTGCGCCCAGAACATTGCCACTGGAGCCCATGATTTTTTGCCCATCCACAACGACATCACGCGTGACATTGTTTTTAAATCGCATGATGAGTTGAAGTCCGCGAATCCGCTCGCCCCTTAAGGCACGTTTTAACGGAAAATCATCCAGGCTAATCGCTTGGTTGTCCATCGTATACAAACTGAAATAACCGAGTAAATCATCCATGTTTTTGTTATCTTTGAATTCAATGTGCTTTTGGAGGGTATGGTTGAGTACCGTCATTTGGCCTTGATCATCGCATGCAATAATCCCATCATCCAGATTATCGAGCATTGCATTTAAGAAGTTCTTTTCATTTTCTACCGCTACGACCATCTTTTTATAATAACTCGATACGGTTAACGCAAGGCTGATAATGAGTGCGGTAATTCCAGCCACAAAAAAAGCCAAATATTCTGGTTGAATGGTCTGTGTCGAGGGCGTCATGGCATGCAACATGTTTGGTGTGAAGACGGCCGCTGACATCCCGGTGTAGTGTATCCCACAAATGGCAACCCCCATGACCAACGCGCTGATGATCCGGAGGGTTGATTGCCGTTTGTTTGATCCTTTGTTGCTCTGCAGTGCAAGCCAAAGGGCGGCTTCTGCGGCACCAACACCGATAACCACAGAAAGGAAAAACAAGCCGGGTAGATAGTGAATCGCCATCTGGCTTTTCATCCCCTCCATTCCCATGTAGTGCATGGTGGATATAGCGAGTCCTATGATGATCCCACCTATCGCCAGCTGAACAATCGAATAACTTTTTTCTTGTAAAATAAAGAGAGCAAACCCTGAAGCAAGGATTGCCATCACGAGTGAGGCCGCAGTCCAGCTGAAGTCAAAGCCCATGTGCATCGGCATAACAAAAGCCAACATACCAATAAAATGCATGGACCAAATCCCTGCACCCATGGTAAATGCGCCACCGAGCAGCCAATAAATCTTAAAGTGATGATTTCGTTCAGCGCGAAGTCGCCCTACAAAATTTAAGGCGACATAGGACGCCAAAACCGCGACCACGTAGGACAACACTACCAATCCATCATTATAGTGGCCCGTTATTTCGTTAACCGGAGTGGCACCCAATTGAAACCAACTTGAAAAACTGAACATATGCAAGTCCTGTTATATGAAAACCATATGAAAAAAGGGTTAAAGTGTCATTGTTTTGATTATAGTTCATATTTAAAACAATGGATCGCTAGGAAAAATGACGAATGGTCGTTTATGAAGGGTAAATTTGCCCATGCCGTGTGTTGTATGTAAAAATCAACTTACTTAATGAATTATAGAAGCAGTACAATACCATGCTGATTGATCGTGCCGGTTACCGGTTAAATGTGGGCATTATTTTAACCAATGAATCGGGTCGCGTGTTTTGGGGTAAACGCCAGGGACACGATGCCTGGCAATTTCCACAAGGGGGGTTGTCGACCGGAGAAACGCCACTGGATGCGATGTTTCGAGAGTTGCATGAAGAAGTGGGGTTAGAGAAGCAGGATGTTGAAGTGCTGGGGGTCACCAAGCGTTGGCTTAAATATCGCCTGCCTAAACAATACCTTCGGCATGGCGCACTGCCGCTGGTCATTGGGCAAAAACAAAAGTGGTACCTGTTAAGGTTGGTTGCCAGTGAGCAAAAAATTCGCCTGGATTTATATGATTCACCAGAATTCGACAGTTGGCGCTGGATCGATTATCAAGAGCCGCAGGAACAAGTGATTTTTTTCAAAAAACAAGTCTATGTTCAAGCATTAAAAGAATTGGAAACTTTATTGAAAAAACGCCGCACGCCGTTTGGTTCGCGACGAAAACGGAGTCATCATGGCTTTTAGATGTTAAAAACGCTCAAAAGAATCGTTCAAGAAGTCACAACCGCGGGGCACTTGGCGGATGCGCTTGTTATTTTAGTGCAACGGGTGCGTCACGCGGTGGATGCGGACGCTGTGTCGGTGTATCTGATTGACAATAAGCACGCCCAATACGTATTGGTGGCCACTGATGGGTTAAATCAGCAGGCGGTATCGCATGTTCGTATTGCCTTGGATCGGGGTTTAATTGGTTTGGTGGGCCGCC
>DNVL01000108.1 GCA_003507515.1 Legionella sp. | reverse complement strand
TGGCCACTTCGGTTTTACCAAAACCTACGTCGCCACAGATAAGTCGGTCCATCGGCCGGGGAGATTGCATGTCTTGAGTGATTTGGTGAATGGCCTGGAGTTGATCAGGGGTCTCTGTAAAAGGGAAACCACTGGCAAAGCGTTGATATTCGTATTCATCAAATGCATACACATGACCGGGCTTTGCTTCACGCTTTGCGTAAATTTCTAGCAGCTCAATGGCCACGTCATGAATTTTTTCAGCCGCTTTCTTTTTTTCCTTTTGCCACTGGTCGCTGCCCAGTCGATGCAGCGGTGCATGCTCACTATCCGCACCCGCATAGCGACTGATGACATTTAATGCCGTCACCGGCACATAAATTTTATCGTCACCCGCATAGCTTAAGATCAAAAATTCATTTAAATAGCCATTGTTGTCGATTGTTTGCAGGCCTAAATAGCGACCTACGCCAAATTGAATGTGTACAACGGGGGCACCTATTTTGAGCTCTGCTAAATCTCGAATAATAAAATCTGGGTCAACGGCTTTTTGAGTGCTCGAGCGTTGTGGCGTGCTTTGTTCACCAAACAATTGGGATTCAACGATCATGGATATGCCGGCGTCTAGGAGTTCAGCTCCTTGAATGAGAGGGCCGGTGGCAATGTTTATCGGCGAAGAATCGTTCAGGAATGCCGTCCATGACGGTTGTATCTTTGGATGGATTTGGGTTTGCTTGAGTAGATCGAGCAATACTTCGCGGCGTCCGGCACTTTCCACCACGATAAGGTAACGGTGAGCGGTGTCTTGCATATATTGGCACAGATGGTGCAAGGGCTGGGGCATTTGGCGTTCAATGGGCAAGGCGGGAGGTGTGCCTAGATTGAAATTTAAAGCCCCTTTTTTCGAGAGGGTGTCTTGGCTTACGCGGAGTTGTTTGAATCCGTTTGCTAGGGTCAAGAGTTCAATGGGCGTTAAAAAACAAGTGCTGGGTGCCAGCAGGGGGCGTGAAATGTCATATTGTCGTTGCTCATAGCGCACCGAGAGCTCACGCCAAAATTGCTCCGCTGCATCTTGCGTGGACTCAATCAGGCACACGCTTGCTGTTTTAGGTAAAAAATCAAAAAAAGTACCGGGTGTTTCGAAGAATAGCGGCAGGTAATATTCAAGCCCGCCAAACGCTCGGCCGTCCGTGACTGCGTCATAAATAGGGCATTGGCTAGGATTGCCTGAAAAGGCATCTCGAAACGCACGCCGAAACAAGGCAATCCCGGTTTCATCTAGTGGGTATTCGTGCGCAGGTAAAATCTGGATTTGAGGAATTTTTTCAATGGTGCGTTGCGTCTCTGGATCAAAACGCCGTAATCCCTCCACTTCCTTGTCAAACAGATCAATCCGATAGGGGAAATCACTGCCCATCGGATATAGATCGATGATAGAGCCTCGAACGGCATATTCACCATGTTCCAACACTTTGTTGACGGAATGATAACCGGCTTCCTGAAGGCGTTCTCGGAAGGCGTTAATATCCAGTGTTTGCCCTTCCTGCAACACCAATCCGTATTGGTTTAAAAAAGCCGGCGGACAGATGCGATGCATGAGGGTGCTAGCCGGGCTGATGATGATGGCGTGTGTTGTGTGCTGCAAGCGGCTTAACGTGTATAACCGTTCGGAAAGGATGTCTTGATGCGGGGAGAATTGATCATAGGGTAATGTTTCCCAATCGGGAAAAAGCAATAACTCCGGCGGATTTGCTTCTGTTGCCAAAAAGAACTGTAATTCCATCAACAATTGATTGGCGGATAAATTATCCGGTGTGATGATCAATGTGACGCCCAGCGTTTGCTGGCCGTACTCAGCCAAGACTAGAGGCAAACTACTGCCGTACAGTTGTCCCCATGTTTGCTTCATGGTAATGGATTGGGGTAGCAGAATAGATTTCGACATGGGGTTTGGTGATAAATCAAGTTTATGAGCGGGAAGTATACAACAGAGAGGCCATAAAACAACTGCTTATTTTGTGGTGAATGGTGGTCGTCATTTGTGGTAGGATAGACACTAGTATCCTTTTAAGTGAACCATTCAAAAAACCCATGGCAAAACAGCGATCAGGGAATCAAGGCGCCCCTAAAACCGCCTGGCCACATTTTTTAACCAAACGCATGAGTGAGGGCAGTTTTATTATCGTTCTGACCGCGGCCTTGTTTGTGTTGTTGTCATTGCTTACTTATCGCGTAAACGACCCGGGCTGGTCGCATCCCAGTCGGCATTCGGCTGAAATCATGAACGCAGGCGGGCAGGTGGGTGCGTATGTATCAGACGGGTGTTATGTTTTGTTCGGGTATTTTGCGTACATTTTACCCATCAGTGTTGCTTATCTAGCCTGGGTCATTTTACTGGACCACCGCGCGCTACGCATCGTGCATAAGCCGTTGTGGTTATTACGCAGTGCCGGACTTTGGTTTTTATTTGTGGGTGGCTGTGGTTTGTTGACGTTAGAAGTCTCGCCCGGTGCGCATGCTGAAGTTCTGCGGCCTGGGGGCATTTTCGGTCATTTTGTGGCGGTGGGATTGAGTAACGTGCTGAATATGCAAGGTGCGACTTTGTTGTTGTTTGCTATGCTGTTGGTGGGTGTAACCTGGTTAACGGGCTTGTCCTGGGTGCACGCGACGGAAGGGTTAGGTGCGCTATTCTGGCGTGTTTCGGAGTGGATAGGTCATTATACTTGGGTCATTTTACGTGGGGCCTTGCGCGTTATTATCTTAAGCCATCAACGACTATCCCTTGTGATGTCTCGTATAAAAGCACGTGAAAAAAAACATCCTGTTCAATCGTTGACGCATGCTTTGGTCAAATTAAAAAAAGAAAAAACAACCCCAACACGCATGCCAGTACCAACCCCCATGCTGGGGCAATCCATTGTGCCCGTAGAAAAGCCAAGGTCTGTTAAAGCCACAAAAGAAGCGCCAGCGTTTAAATCTCAAATATCGGGGAGTATTCCTTCGCTGGATCTTTTAGAAAAAGGAAAACCAGGTAAACCGATGGGCGGGTATACGCATCAGGTATTGGAAGGGTTATCTCGTGAAGTTGAACAGCATTTGTTGGATTTTGGGATTCAAGTGAATGTGGTGGCGGTGCATCCAGGACCCGTGATCACTCGGTTTGAATTGCAGTTAGCGGCCGGCATCAAGGTGAGCCGGCTCACGGCGCTTGCGAAGGATTTGGCGCGCTCTTTATCGGTGACATCCGTTCGTGTCGTTGAGATTATTCCTGGCAAAACAGTGGTCGGCATTGAGTTGCCCAATCCGAATCGTGCGATGGTCTATTTATCCGATGTGTTATCGGCCGATGTTTTTCAACAGGCGCATTCCCCTTTAACACTGGCGCTGGGGGTGGATATTGCAGGCCACCCTATGGTTGTTGATTTAGCGAAAATGCCGCACTTGTTAGTGGCGGGCACCACTGGCTCGGGGAAATCAGTTGGGATTAATGCGATGATTTTAAGCCTGTTGCTAAAATCTGGCCCGGATGAAGTGCGTCTTATCATGGTCGATCCTAAAATGTTGGAATTATCTGTTTACGATGGGATCCCTCATTTGTTAACACCGGTGGTGACCGACATGAAAGAAGCCGCTAGCGCATTGCGTTGGTGTGTGGCTGAGATGGAGCGACGCTATCGCTTGATGGCATCATTGGGCGTGCGTAATTTGGCAGGCTTTAACGTCAAAGTCACAGACGCGGCAGCCAATGGAGAATTACTGACCGACCCGTTGTGGAAACCCATTGATTCCATGGATGAACAAGCGCCTGCGCTGACATCCTTGCCTTATATTGTGGTGGTGATCGACGAGTTGGCTGATATGATGATGGTGGTGGGCAAGAAGGTAGAAGAGCTGATTGCCCGCCTAGCGCAGAAGGCCCGTGCGGCAGGCATCCACTTGATTTTGGCCACACAACGCCCCAGTGTGGATGTGATCACCGGCCTGATCA
>DNVL01000031.1 GCA_003507515.1 Legionella sp. | reverse complement strand
GCGATGATGAGCGGCAAGGGTTGCCAATGCCTGGATCGTGTCTTGGACGACAAATTGTGGCGTAGATACCTCAGCAACGGCCTTGCTGCAAATCACCGCCAACGCCCCATTTTTTACCGCATCTTGAATAAATTGATGGCCATCAAACCGCTCCCCTTGAAGCGCAACAAAGACCTGCCCTGGCGCAATGCGCCGGCTATCGATAGATACGCCACTCCATCCTGCATCTTGAGCGCATGACGTGTTAAACAGAGATGCCAGTTCAGATAATCTCATGCCGTTTTTTCCAACGCAACGTCACACACATCAGCAATGTTCAATTGCCGATAATAACGCTGCAGACTGGCATCTGAAAACGGACGACGCTTGTCATCCAATAAGTGCGCATCCAGGCCTTCACTCAGCTGCTTTGCAGTATCTAGCATGATTTCAAACCGTTCGGCATCAATCGTCGGATTGCCAGACGCCTGCATAAACAAACACAACCCTCGTACGTTGAACGCACCCATGTTTTGCAAATCAAACATCCCACTCGGTGTTGCCGCAGCTAAACTACACAACACAGGCCCCTGACCATTCGGATATTGGTGCCGATGAAAGAGCTGCCCTTCACCAAAACGCAATCCAGCAGAAAGCAAGGTCTGTAACAGTTCATACCCTGCGAATTGCCGGTTTTCTTTTGCCAGCAGTACCAACAGGATGGGGGTAGAACCATTATGATCCACTATCGGTTTTACAGGTGCTTCTGACAGATTGGCGGGTGAAATCATCGGGCGCGCAACGGGTTCCAACACCTGCGGCACGGTTGACAACACCGAAGGTGTGTTCTGCTCCACTTTACGCACAGCGATGATGTCATCGTATTTTTTTTGATCAACTTCTCCCATTGAGGGCACGACAGGCGGTATATACGTATTTTTGCGTCTTTCTTTGATCATGCGAGCAATCGCGACAACGACCACAATCAACAACAAGATATTAAGGACTAAACTCCAATTTGCCTGCATCATTTACTCCAATTTGGCGATGGTCAACCATTCGTTCAGATTCACAAAACCACGGGTGATCGTGAAGAAGGGAGACATATCCCTAATTAAACTTTATTGCGCGGAATAATACCAGAGAAAAATCGAATCCTCTTGTTGTTTTATTTTCTGAGGTAGATCTAAAAAACCCGTTTCAACCCGCTCTGCCCCCTATTCGGGCCATTTTAGACACATATTGGCGCAGGATTTAATTGAGAAGAAATAAAATCCATCTTCTCTAGTTTTTCATGGTGATCAGCGCAGCGCTCCCCCAGACTACGTGTCTCCTTATTTCTAGTGAAGAAGAGGCATCGCATGGGTTCTGCGTTTTGGGCTGCAGGGGGCGGTAGCTGCACGCGCTCATTTAGTTCATCAATAAAGCAATTTACATACAATTTAGAATCTTTTTCTAGTTCTCTGCTGGTCATTGCGCGGTCCTTGTACAAGCGATGCCTAACAATCGCAGGCATTTCATCGTACCCAAGATCATCATGGCTATGCAGGTCATACCACTTAGCAATAACGTTGATTTTCGATGGATCATCTCTTTTCGAGAGGCTAGTTCATCTGCAGACAAGGTGCCTTTGGGCTTGGATGTATATTGGGCTTGGATTGCATCGCAGGCTTTTAAACTAGACGTATAAAAGTCTGCTATTGATTGCGCGAGCTCGGGTGTAGAAAATGCTTTCAATAGACGGGGATTGACATGAAAAGCAGGTGTGCTATAAATATCACCCCACCACCAAACCATCAGGTTCGTGTAGGCTTGGTTTTTAAGCTCAACATACGCACTGGCAACTGCAGTAGCTAAATATAACGCCGGAAAAAACATTAAAAATTCGAGCATCTCTGAAATGACCAATGGGGCCATGAGCGAGAATGTGAGCACTAAAAAAAGTGCAATGACGACCAACGGTATCAATACACGAATGATAAGATTCAGTTGATTTTTTTCGTATCGAGCAATTTGTACATATTCATGAAAAAAAGCGTGTTGCGGTGTAATTAACGCATACAGCACTTCTTTTATAGTCGAAATATTTTCCTGATTACGGGTGTAGTTATACATATCAATGGCTTCTAACTCCCATCCGCAGTGCTCTCCTGCTAAGCCAAAGAATTGATAGAAGGTGTGCGCGTCAGCGATGCGATCAAGGTATCTTTTCATCTTATCCAGACTACTCGTGATGCCAATATTGAACGCAATATAAGATAACGCATCGGAGATGACAGACGTCACGTCATCGCCGTGGAGCGAAACTGGCGCATGACGATTAGCCAGATTCGAGTACTGACGTAGCAATGTTTTTTTTTCATCTCTGTTTTTTTTTGGATCATATATGATGGGTATAAGGGAATTCACTTGATCTTGACTAACAGCGTTAAATAAAATACATCCCAGATGCTCTTTTGCTTGCACCACCAATTCATTTGTTTTTTCTTGAATTTTACGATCAATCGGAGCAATCCGGGCATCTTGATCTTGGGCCATTGCGTTACGCCAGTCCATTAAATTGTTGAAGTAATAGTATTCTCTTGAATACAGGGTGTCTGCTAATAGGTCTCTCTCTGCTTGATTCAAAAATTGATACCAAAAAAATTCGTTATTCAAACGGGCTCGAATAATGGCCAATTGACAGGATCGAAAGGGCTCCGAAATGCATAGTTCTTTAAAGCTTGCATCTCCTTGGAAGTACTCATTATCCATTGCTTTAAAATCGAAGTATTTAAACCAATCCGATACAGTTTCATGCGCATTCCTAGCTGCTAAGTACCTACCTGCTTCTGGTGAGTTCAAAAACAGGTTTTTCTCTTCCTCTGATATCATTGAAAAACCAGGAAGGATCTTTTCAATTAGTTGATTTGAATCAGGCATAAAAAAGCTTCTCTGTATGGTAATGATATTGTATTGTACTGTAGGCATCCTTAAGAGAAGATTAACCATTTTGGCACCTTATCGGGGTCCATTGTGTTGTCTTTTTTTATGTTCTGAATTCGATAGGATGTATTCAAAACCCGCGTCAACATGAGAAAACCGACGTGTATCAGAAAAAATAGATGTGCCCGTCTTCATTGCCCCGCCCAGACAAAGGCACGCACTGCTTTTGGGGCCATAGCGGCCCAAACGACCCATGACCGGGGGCTTATGTGAACAATAAGAAGGCCGTGCCGACTAAACCATCGCTGTTTTTGGCACATAGCCTTTGTATTGTTGCGCAAACTGGTGCAATACTTCAAGACCTGATTCCTCGGCCTGTTTACACCATTGCTGCAAGGCTTCGATTAACTCTTTTTGAGAGGTTGCTGTCTTCAACCAAACATTTTGCAATGATTGACGATAGCTATACACAATTCTTAATTGTTCATATCGTTCCAACAAGGCTTTCAAATGAGAGTTAGCACCGGGTGATAATAAAATGTCTTGACGGCGTAACAACATACCTGCACGCTGGAATAGACGTTTATCCTCTTTATTCTCAATGCCACTGCGCTTCACATTTTGTAAGATAGGACATACGACCCGCTTGTAGTAATCAGACATGACTTGAAAGCGATTACCTATCACAGCTTTTACGGTTTCTACATCCACGTGTCGCTTGCCTTCTTCACGCGCCAATTGTGGCGGCAATTTTTTCACTTTGGCAAGGCCTAGAAATGACAAGCATTGAATGTACATCCAGCCGATGTCGAA
>DNVL01000197.1 GCA_003507515.1 Legionella sp. | reverse complement strand
GTTTTTGGCTTGGTGATGCGTTTGCCTCTGGCGGTTCCGTCGGTTATGACCATAAAAAAATGGGCATCACTGCAAAGGGCGCCTGGGAGTCAGTTAAACGGCATTTTTATCAATTAGGGGTTGATATCAACACCACTGATTTTACCGTTGTTGGCATTGGAGATATGGCAGGCGATGTGTTTGGCAATGGCATGCTATTGTCGAATCGCATTCAATTGGTTGCAGCTTTTAACCACCAACATATCTTTATTGACCCCACACCCGATGCAAGCCTCTCGTTCAAGGAAAGGGAGCGTTTATTTCATTTGCCGCGCTCAACATGGGCTGATTATGATAAAAACCTGATTTCAGCAGGTGGCGGGGTGTTTAACCGCAATGTGAAGTCCATTCTTATCAGTCGGGAAATGGGGCAAACGTTTGGCATTAAGCAGTCGGCTCTTGAGCCCAACGAGTTGATTAAAGTTCTCTTAAAAGCAAAAGTTGATTTGCTATGGAGTGCAGGCATTGGAACGTTTGTAAAAGCTCAGACTGAATCCAATTTAGACGTAGGTGACCGGGCAAATGATGCCATTCGTATTAATGGCAAGCAGCTTCGCTGTAAAACGGTAGGAGAGGGCGGTAACTTAGGTTTAACACAATTGGGCCGAGTGGAATACGCATTGAATGGAGGATTGATCTACACTGATTTCATTGACAACTCAGCAGGCGTCAGTTGTTCAGATAAAGAAGTGAACATTAAAATCTTACTCAACAGCGTCGTCAAGGCCGGCGGATTAACGTCTGTAGAACGTGTCGACTTGCTGAGTGGAATGACTCCTGAAGTGGCGCACCTTGTACTGCGTGAAAATTATTTACAAACGAGCGCGATTAGTTTAGCCGCAACGCAGATTATGCGTACCAATGAATTACAAAGCCGTTATATTAACGAACTCGCTCGTACAGGAAAAGTAGATAGGCGGCTTGAATTTTTGCCCGAAGAAAAAACGTTGATTGAACGGAAACTACTCGGCAAGGGACTCACAACGCCTGAAATTTCAGTGTTGTTGTGTTATAGCAAAATAATTTTAAAAGAAGCGATTCTCGCATCTGATGTGCCTGAAGACCCATACCTTGAAAAACTATTGGTTTCATCTTTTCCAAAACCGTTGCAAAATCGGTTCCGGGAACAAATGCAGTCTCACCCATTAAAGCGCGAAATCATTGCCACGCGTCTTAGTAATATCATTGTGAATGAGATGGGGTATACCTTTGTATACCGCATGCAAGACGAAACAGGGGCGCCGGTTTCAGCTATCGTACGTGCCTATATGATTGCAAGGGCTATCATGGAGATGGATGCCGTATGGGCGCAAATCGAAGCTCTCGAACATCATATTACAGCCCAGCGGCAAAATGAGCTCATGGTGATTTATGTGCGTTTACTCAGACGTATATCGCGTTGGTTATTACGCCGGCAACGTGCTCGATTAGATATGAGCCAGGCGGTTAAGCTATATTTACCTGGTGTTCAGCAATTAAAAAATGCCATGCCGGCCGTTTTAAGCGAAGGAACGCGCGCAGAGTATGATTTAAGTTTTGAAGAATACCGCGCCATGGGTATCCCTGATTCCTTGGCACATGAACTGATAACAACCCGTGGTTTGTTCTTTGTGATGGACATCATTGCGATTTCACACAAGCTAAACATGAACATTCCGGAAGCGGCCAAGGCATATTTTGGTGTGGGTGAATTTCTTGAACTGGCATGGATTCGCACCCAAATCATTACGCATACCACTGAAAGCCATTGGGAGGCGCTGTCGAGAGAATCGTTACGCGATGATTTAGATTGGCAGCAGCGCCAACTCACAGCGAGCATTCTTTCTTCCGGTAACACAAACAAGGGTTTTGATATCTGTTTAAGTGAATGGGCAGAGAGCCATGCTTCATTGATTGAGCGCTGGCAGCTACTCTTAAAAAATCTCCGCTCAAGTGCCGTGTTAACCTATACGATGTTTTTTGTGGCCATTCGAGAATTATTGGATTTAACCCAAACCACGATTCAAGCTTCAGAGGAACATAAATAAAATGCTCAATATGTGGGCATTGTATGATTTGAATGCCTAAATGCAAGTGGGGGGTACTTAACCCCTTAACGTCCCACCCCCTTAAGTCTGATTATTACAATAATCAGACTTAAGGGGGTGATGGGTGGGAAAGAGCCGTTTTCCTAACATCCTGCTTATATAACTCATAGTGTAACTCCGCATGTTCAGTAACTAAATGCATTGCATCACCAACGATTGGATACACTTGGCTGGATTGATTCGTGCAGTTCGTTAAGGTAGTTTTTACGTCATGTATCAATTCTATCGGTGTTGAAACCTTAAAATCCGTTTTAAAAATATGGTGGTTAGACCAGCTTAGAGACGGCAGCACCTCATAAAAATTATGGAAGCCTTGTTTGTAAAAATTACAACCCGCCAAAACCATACCTAAATGAAGAGCTGTATCGGGACTATCAATAAGATCAGGTCTACCCGCCTTATGTAAAAGCCCACAGGCCGCTTGCATAAGAGCCCCTGTGGTGCCCGAAACATCAAAAAAATGAGGGAGATTCAAATGATCATGGAGAGCCATGGTTCTCCCCGAGCTATCGTTAACGACGACACTGCGGATTTCAGGATACGTTGCTTGCGCTTCGTTGGAGCCCACATTTTGAAGAAAATGACTTACCGTAACGTACTCTGTATCTGATAATGCAGCACCTTGACGCCATTCGTTCATTTTCAAATCATCAAATGGGCCGTTTTGCCATTTAATATATGGAATATGAAACGAAGCTAATAAGGGCATCATCCCCTTCATAGTATCGTCTAACTCGCTCACATCCCTTCCTGCTTTTTTCGCTTTAGATAATTTACAGAATGAAGAACCATATCCATTTGCAATCATTC
>DNVL01000178.1 GCA_003507515.1 Legionella sp. | reverse complement strand
ACCACAAGAAAACATTCTCTATTTCATTGAAAAGCATGCGCCACGGCTATTGCCGTGGCAACGTGAAATCGTACGCATTGTCAGGAAAATAGCCCAGTATTTCTATCCACAAGGGCAAACCAAGGTCATGAACGAAGGCTGGGCTTGTTTTTGGCACTACACGCTATTGCATGCGCTCTATGACGAAGGGTTGGTCACCGATGCGTTCATGCTCGAGATCCTGCAAACACACACCAATGTCATCATGCAACCGGCCTATAACAGTCCTCATTACAATGGAATCAACCCCTACACGCTCGGGTACAACATGATGCAAGACATTAAGCGCATCTGCGAGCACCCCACCGATGAAGACAAACGCTGGTTTCCTCATCTAGCGAACACCGATTGGCGCGTCAGCCTGCATCATGCCATGCAAAACTACAAGGACGAGAGTTTTATTGCGCAATACCTCTCACCAAAGCTCATACGCGAGATGAAGCTATTTCATTTGGTGGATGATGACCTGCGACCAGAGCTTGTGATTGCTGCAATACACAATGAACAAGGCTATCGATCCGTTCGTGACGCGTTGTCCAGGCAATACAATTTAGGCCATTTAGAGCTCGACATTCAAGTGGTTTCAGTCGACATGGACGGCTCACGTGCACTGACGTTGCATTACACACAACAAGACCGTGTACCGTTGAGCGGCACCACGCATGAGGTGCTCAAGCACCTGCACACCTTATGGCAATTCCCGGTGGTTTTAAAGGCCATTGATGACACCGGACAAGTCACCGCTGAATACCATTGTCCATCAGGATCGGTAAAGGACATTCACTAACCCAAAAGGAGTATCTCGTCATGTCAGATAAATTCACACACTTAACCACGGACATCAGCACCCAATTGGCAAAATTTCGCAAAGAGATCCCGGATGTGATGGCGGGATTTACAGCACTGTCGCACGCGGCCAGCAAGCATGGCGTGCTGGACAAAAAGACAAAAGAATTAATCGCAATCGCCTTGGCTGTTGCCAATCACTGCCCAGGATGCATAGGATTTCACGCACAAACATTGGTGAGATTGGAAACCCGCCGAGAAGAATTATTGGAAACCCTCAGCATGGCTATCTACATGGGCGGCGGGCCATCTTTGATGTATGCAGCAGAAGCACTGGAGGCTTTTGAGGAGTTTAGTCAGAGTTAACCCGAATGCCCCATGCGCGCAATGGTCTGATGAAACTGCGCCACTTGCGGGTTGCTTTGTTTGCACGGGTATTGCTTGCTCATTCCCAACAAAGCGACTTGCGATACCGTCATTTTATTTTTATCGCTTTGCTGGCTGGAAATCTCACGATACGTTTGCTGAATTAAGTGATTCACGTTGTCGGCAGAGAGGGCGGTACCTGACGGCAGACAAAACAAGGGTCGGCCTGCGCGTGTCGCACTCTCATTCGCCAGCACCAAACTCTCCGCAATGCTTTCACTGGTTAAGGCGAGAATATTACGGGCAGAACGCGCCCAAGCCTGGGATTGAGGGTCCGCTTTCATTTCCATTTGCGGAATGTTGTTAACAATGTTCATAAAATGATCGATTGTATCTGCAGATGCAGTGATAGATGTAAACAAAAATAGCAAAATAATCCGTTTCATGTTGATTCCTTAGCCAACGCCTCACACCATTCGGTTGCTTCAGCTTCCCGTTTTGTATCCGCAGCCATTGCACGATACCCATCATCTAATACGGTATCGAGAACGTAGGGTCTCACTAAACTCTCAATAAACTGGCTCATGCGGCGTTTCCCAATCGTTCGATACAAACCATCACAAACCAATTCATCGCGTGTAATGGTCATTTTTTTATGCATATATCCCCCATCAAACACGTTATACCTCTAGAGTGTTTAAGTGAACCATAGTATATCATGCAGCGCTTTACAAGATTTTGAATATTACAAACAAATAAAGAATGGCGCTCATCAGACCAATGTTGGATAATAAACCCATCAATAAAGGGGAGACACCATGCTAGACACCAATAAACAACCCGCTTGCGCTGAAAAAAATTACATCGTGCACCGTCACGAGCTGCCGCTCAGTTGCCCAACGGATGACATGGCCTTATGGAATGCGCATCCTAAAGTCTATTTGCCCATTGAAAAAACAGGGAGTGAAGTCTGCCCCTATTGCAGCGCACGATTTGTGTTGCAAGATGATTAAATCCATTTGCATTGCTCGATTGTCAGCACGGTAGATGAGGGCTATTCATCCTCTGTGCTCAGCGTTGTAGACGGTTGAACAGACGCCATGCTATTAATGAGAATCAACGTATTGGTGAGCAATAAGCGCTCCTCTTGTTGACGACTTAAATACAGCTGGGTATTGATTTCAGACAACAACAGCGCCATTTCTTTTTGGACCGCAGCAGGAGAGGCCGTGTTGATGCTATCGATCCACTGGTGGTCGGCGTCTTTGCTAGGATCATACTGTCGACGGGTCGCCATCTGGAATTCATTGAACGCCTGACTGGATTTGTCCAAGTCCTGTTGCGGCATGCGTTTAGACAGAATGTAATACAAATTGCTATTGACGACGGAATTTTTTGCCGCATAAATTCGCGTAGAGGCTACGTAATCGGTTAAACTGGCTAACGCCTTTTCACGAGCCGTACGCTCGTCACTCGTCTCGGTGGTGCTGGCTGGTTTTTTATACGCAGCCGCCAGTTGATTATTATAATCGGCCCACTTGACCGCGGGCAAGGGCTTCACAGCACCCGTGACGTAGCGAATAAAATTACGGGCGGCCTCCACTTGGTTGGTGCCCAATAACCCAGAGCCCTCTTCCTGTTGCGTTGTATCCGCAGTCGTCGTATACAATAAAGGGGCAATCAAGGTGTTCCCATTTAGCTCGCTTAAAAAAG
>DNVL01000227.1 GCA_003507515.1 Legionella sp. | reverse complement strand
GGCGAAACGATGACTGAGGCCTAAAAATTCGAGGACTAGAGCCGCTATTGAATTTGTGGCAGACTATCCATTACATCATTATAGATATTGGAACGGGTTCTTGTGATTGATCGTCCGGAAGGTGGTGAGCGCGCCATTTTAGTGCAGTTGGCATTGCAGGGTGTTGGGGCTGAAGAGGCATTAGCAGAATTTAGTGATTTAGCGCGGTCAGCAGGCGCTGAGGTTTGCGGATGTGTCGTTGGCACGCGCGCATCGCCTGATGCAAAATATTATGTGGGCTTAGGTAAAGCTTCGGAGATCCGTGAGCAGGTGCTTGCGTTTGATGCCGAGTTGGTGTTGGTCAACCACGAGCTGTCGCCTTCGCAAGAGCGAAATTTAGAACGCTTGTTGGAATGCCGAGTGGTGGGTCGAAGTGGGCTTATTCTTGATATTTTTGCCAAACGCGCCTGCACGTTTGAGGGGAAATTGCAGGTTGAATTGGCGCAATTGCAACATTTATCCACGCGCTTGATCCGAGGGTGGACGCATCTTGAACGCCAAAAAGGCGGCATTGGCCTTCGCGGTCCGGGTGAAACGCAATTGGAAACCGATCGGCGCTTATTGCGCAATCGCATCAAAATCATCAATGCACGGCTTGAAAAAGTAAGGCAAAGTCGTGATCAAAATCGGCGTGCACGCGCAAAAGCGGCCATGCCGAGTGTTTCCTTGGTAGGTTACACCAATGCAGGCAAGTCGTCGTTATTCAATGCGCTCACGGGCTCGGGCGTTTATGCGGCAGATCAACTGTTTGCGACACTTGATCCGACCATGCGAAAACTCACGTTACCCGGATCGGCTTCTGTGATTTTGGCCGATACGGTGGGTTTTATTCGCGACTTGCCCCATCATTTAATTGAAGCCTTCAAGGCCACCTTAGAAGAAACCAAAGAAGCCGATTTACTTTTGCATGTGGTTGATTCATCTGATCCCCATTGGCCTGATAGGGTTTCGATTGTCATGCGTGTTTTGAAAAAAATGGGGATCGACACCCATAAAATCATTCAGGTGTTTAATAAAATTGATTTGCAGGATGGATGGCCTGCCAAGATAGATTACGAGGATGAGCGGTGCACGGTGTGGGTGTCTTCTGTGACAGGAGCTGGCCTTGATTTACTGCGTGACGCCATCGTGTCCCAAGTGTTCGGCGAGGCCGTTGATGAGTTGATTGTTCTTCAACCGCATGAAGCCAAATTGCGCGCGCAATTATATGCGCTCGGCGCGGTGCTGGATGAGGTGCTAATGGATGAAGGGGGATGGCGGTTAACCATTCGATTGAATGCTGATGAGAAGCAGCGGTTGTTCCCAACTGTAAAAGGAGCGTTATGAGAATTGTACCGGTGGTAGGATTGTTGTGTATGGTCAGCACGGGGGTGTTTGCCAATGCACTAGGGAAAACCACGTATCAAATTGCGTGCCAGAATTGCCACGCCCCCTCATTGGCAAAAGCCATCCATGCGCCGGCAGCATTTAATAAAGCAGCATGGAATATGCGATTTAAACAAGCGGAGCTTGAGGCCACAAAAAATCCAGGTCGTTTTAAATCGCCCATGGATTATTTGTTGTCTCACGTGAAAATGGGCAAGGGGCTGATGTATCATGGTGGCTTGTGCCATGAGTCAGATGCGCCTGATAAGAACTGTTCTGATGAGGCCCTCATGGCCGCCATCTCCTATATGAGTCAACGCGATGCATAAACCTATCTTTCTCGGGGTCAACATTGATCATGTGGCCACATTACGCCAAGCGCGTGGAACCCGTTATCCTGATCCTGTTCAAGCCGCTATGGATGCTGAAGAAGCAGGGGCTGACGGTATTACCTTGCACATGCGCGAAGATTTACGCCATATCCAGGCGCGAGATGTTCGCCTGATCAAAGCCGTGTTGCAAACCCGGATGAATCTGGAGTTGGCTGTGACCCATGCCATGCTTGATTTTGCAGAAGAAATTGGTCCTGAGTGGGCCTGTCTTGTGCCAGAAAAACGTGAAGAGCTAACGACAGAAGGCGGCTTGGATGTGCTGGGCCATTATAAAATAGTAGACCAGGCCGTGAAACGATTGCACGGCATTGGCAGTCAAGTGTCTTTGTTTATTGATCCTGATGTCGGTCAAATAGATGCAGCGGTAGCGACCGGTGCACAGGCTATCGAATTGCACACGGGCTGCTATGCGGATGCAAGCAGCGTTCAAACCGTGGCATTTGAACTGCAACGGATTAGACAGGCGGCTGAATATGCTGCTAATCTAGGGTTAGTCGTGAATGCAGGCCATGGTTTGCATTATCATAATGTCGGCCCCATTGCACGCATTGCGCAATTGCATGAATTAAATATCGGCCATGCCATTGTTGCACGCGCATTGTTTTGTGGATTCAAAGACGCAGTAAAACACATGCGTCTCCTCATGCAGGAAGCAAGAAATCATGTCAATAACTGATGCGGTTGTGATTCGGATTACAGGGGATTCCGGTGACGGGGTTCAATTGGTGGGGGAGCAATTAACGATTACGGCCGCATTAACCGGTCGTGATGTGCGAACGCTGCCTGACTTTCCCGCAGAAATTCGCGCACCCGCCGGCACGGTGGGTGGTGTATCCGGGTTTCAGTTGGCCATGGCCGAGGAGGCTATTTTTACAGCCGGTGAAACACTGGATGTGCTGGTCGCATTGAACCCCGCGGCATTAAAAAACGCGTTGCAATATCTTCGGCAAGGCGGGTTGCTCGTCGTTAACGAAGACAGCATGCAAGCCCGAGACTGGGAAAAAGCAGCTTGTTCGCCGAGCCTATTGACGGACGCTGCTGAACATTATCACGTGTTGTCTTTGCCGCTGATTACGCAGACATTGGCTGCTCTCAGTGCGTTGGATATGAAACAAACATCGGCTAAAAAATCAAAAAACTTTTATGTGCTGGGTTTGGTGTTATGGTTGTTTGATTTAAGCTTGGATAGCTCGCTGGCCTTTATTTCGAAAAAATTTAAAGCCAACCCTCTAATGGCGAAGGCGAATGAATTGGCATTGCTTGCGGGTTATAATTATGCAATGACCTTAGAGCTCAGCCGTCGCCATTACATGCTAGGTCAGGTGAGTCGACCGGAAGGCGATTATCGGCAAATCACGGGCGTTGAAGCCGTAGCACTGGCGGTCGCGACCATTGCCGTGAGTACCCAAACGCCCATGTTGGTTGCGGGATATCCCATCACGCCATCGTCGGCCATTTTACAAGAATGCGCAAGGCTTGCTGATTATGGTGTGCAGCTTTTGCAAGCAGAAGATGAAATTGCAGCGCTTTGCGCCTGCATTGGAGCCGCTTTTGGCGGTTGCTTGGCTTTGTCTTGCACATCAGGACCAGGATTGGATCTCAAAAGTGAAAGCCTCGGCTTGGCTGTGGTCAGTGAATTGCCATTGGTTTTGATCGATGTGCAGCGTGCTGGTGCCTCAACCGGTATGCCTACGAAAACCGGGCAAAGTGACCTGCGTCAGGCGCTTTATGGTCGACATGGTGAAGCACCGCTACCTGTTTTAGCCCCTTCAACACCTGCGGATTGCTTTGACATCATGATGGAAGCGTTTACCATAGCGATTAAATACATGACGCCTGTGATTGTACTCATGGATGCATACCTCGCCAATGCCGCACAGCCTTGGAAAATTCCAAATCCAGATGCATTCACCCTTCCTGACATACAGCACAACCGATTCCCCAAGCCGTTTCAACGGGATGAGCATTTAAGTCGGAGCTGGAACACACCCGGAAGTGCAGGATTTATTCATCAGTTGGGTGGTCTTGAAAAGCAGGGAGAGGATGGGCGTGTGAGCTATGATGCCGATAATCATCAGCACATGGTGATGTTGCGTGCGCAAAAAATAGCCGGTATTTCTCGTGACTTTCCGACATTGGTTGTGGAGGGCGATTCTAAAGCACCGCTCTTGCTCGTTGGGTGGGGTAGCACCTATGGAAGCCTGCGTGCAGCACTCGCCCAGTGTCAAACTGAGGGGATACGAGTCGCATTGGTGCATTTACGTCATTTAAACCCATTACCGGATGATTTAGGCAATTTACTCCGTTCCTTCAAACGCGTGCTCGTTGCTGAATTAAACTCAGGTCATTTGTGTCAGGTGTTGCGTGCAGAGTATTTAGTCGATGCCCAATCCATCAGTCAATGCAATGGCCTGCCGTTCACGACCAGCCATCTTGTTAACGCCATTAAAATGGAGTCCACTCATGAGCAAGCCAACGTACACCCGTGAAGACTTTACCAATGACAATGAAGTTCGCTGGTGTCCTGGATGTGGTGATTATGCGATTTTAGCGGCATTGCAGCGGTTGCTGCCAGAGTTAGGACTCCCGCCGGAGCAACATGTGTTTGTGTCTGGCATTGGTTGTGCAGGACGCCTTCCTTATTACATGAACACCTATGGGTTTCATACCATTCATGGGCGCGCATTGGCGGTTGCCACGGGGTTAAAGGCGATGCGTGATGAATTGTGTGTATGGGTCATTACAGGCGATGGAGATGCCTTAAGTATTGGTGGAAATCATTTGATTCATTCCTTGCGACGGAATGTAAATGTCAATGTATTGCTGGTGAACAATCAAGTGTATGGCTTGACCAAAGGCCAGTTCTCACCCACTTCACAAAAAGGGCAGGTTACCAAAACATCGCCACAAGGGGTGACCAACCAGCCGATTAACCCGTTGGCTTTGGCCTTGGCTGCGGGTGCTGGGTTTGTTGCACGGGCTGTGGATAAAGATCCCACTCAGTTGGCGGCAGTTTTGAAAAAAGCATATGAACACCCCGGGTGTTCGTTTGTTGAGATCTATCAAGATTGCAACATTTTTAATCACGGTGCGTTTGATGGGTTTTCAGTAAAATCAAATCGTGCTGAACACACGGTATTATTACAGGAAGGGCTGCCGTTGCTGTTTGGTGCGGAAAATGAGTGGGGGTTAGCGCTGAGAGGGGATGTTTTGCAACGTGTTGAGCATCCAGAAGCAACCACATATTGCCATGACACGTCTAATTTTTTAGCCGCAATGCGTCTTGCACAACTGACATTTCCCGAGCATCCCGTGCCGCTGGGTGTTTATTATCAGCAGGCTCGCGAAATGTTCACGTTGCCACATGTGTTTAAAAAAACGGTGGCAGATTTGCCTTTATTGTACCGCGCAAAAGCAACCTGGCAGCAGGGGTGATAATGGATTCAGGGAACATGCGATGAATCACAGTGAGGTGCCTCGCCTTCCCTTCCTATTGGCCTTTCTTGTTACCAGTCTGGCTGTACTGAGCAGCACCTATGCGGATAGCCTGTTTTTATCCACTTACCCCCGCAACTGGTTAACGTATTATTTTATTGCGAACCCTGTCGTTACGATCATCTTGTTTTTTTTCATAAACCCGTTTTTGTCACGTGCAACACCACGGCAATCGTTCGGTATAGTGTTGGTTTTAATGGCGATACTGGGAACGTGTTACGCATTGATGTTCACATACAGCTATATCATGCCCTTTATACTGTGTTTATTGTTAACGATTTTTTCTGTGTTAATCAACATCATGGCTTGGAGCGCCATTTCGTCTGCGTTCGATATCCGTGAGTACAAAAAACAGTCGTTTAAACTCAATATATGCGCCACCATGAGCGTCATCATAAGCGCCTTTTTGATGCCCCTTGCAGTCCATTT
>DNVL01000101.1 GCA_003507515.1 Legionella sp. | reverse complement strand
GCATTAAGATTGGCGCCCAATTCATACAGCTGTTCAAGCACCTCAACGTGACCAAATTCCGCTGCGAAATGGGCTGGTGTTTTACCATGCGGCGTTGCAGCATTAAGATCAACGTTCAAGTCATTCAACTTTTTAAGCACCGCAACTTGACCAAATTGCGCTGCGATATGGGCAGGTGTTCTACTATTCTGCATTGCCCCATTAAAATTAGCCCCTAATCTATGCAGCTCTATAATTCCATTGATATCGCCCTCTTTGATACGGGAAAATAATTTTTTGCTTAACATGGATAGCCCCGTGTACTCATTGGTATAAGTTGTTTTAAACGCTTTATACCAATCAAGAATGGGGTTTGACTTGAGCTCTTCAAATACTTCAGGGAAATGAAATTTTAATTTACGCTTCCACAGACAATTATTTTCTGCCGATATATTCTCCTGAGTGCGTAATAAAGCCAAATAAATCAGGGGAATATCTTCTAAATTTAAATATCCACATATCTCCAATAACAAGTCAATTGGTAATTTATTTATCATGTTCGATTTCCTCGTGTTAATTAAGGATCGCTGCAGCTATTCTCACTGAGTCAGTTTTTTCAATATTATCCATCGATTGAAATATCGAAAACTATTTTCATATATTTCAATTGGTTATCAGAGGAAATCAACAGGATCGCAATATTTTTTGGCATAATACGCAAAAAAAAAACTTAGGTCAATATAGTTCGGAGTTCTTCACCGCTAGATTTTCCTTCAAACACTGCCTAAGATGAGCTGGAAGTGTATTTTAAATTGTGTAAAAAACTGCGCTTTGCCCCTCTTATATGATAAAGTATGATAAAGTATGATAAAGTATGATAAAGCCCGTACTTGCTCATGCTTTTATTCTTTGGCGGCTACCGGTCTTCACTGAGGCACCTGTTATTTTTAATAACACAGCATCATTATCTGCTATAATAAGGCAAGTATACGCCGAACTTAGCACTTTTTGCATCGATTTCTCGAATAATCATGAAATATGTGATATGTATGCGCAAATTATACACAAAAACACTGGTTTACACACGTTAAAATACACTTCCATGGCTTGTTTGTTAATGGGGTTAATCGTTTGTTTTATGATCGATCATTATTGGAGGTGACGCGGAAATTAATGAACATGATTCGAAATCAACCATGCATTTGGTAATGAATCATTCTATTTAATTTGGCGCGGAAGATAAGTTGTATGATTTTTATTATTACACTAAAACGGAGAATTGTAATGATGTCTTTAGTTATCAAACGTACCTTTTTGGCGACCACTGTTGCATTGTCAATGAGCGTTGCTTGCGCGGGCCCCGATCGCGGCGGACCCAAGCCAGACCCCCTCGTTACCGCTGAAACATGCCGTCAATTGGCTCTCAAAATGGATTGGCTAGGTCGATATCAAGATCGCGCTACTTGCACTGCAAATTTAGATGGTCTGAATGCGTACGCTGCAAGCCAGTTAATCCTTGTCAGCAAGATGAAAGATGCGCAACCACTGATAAATAACGCAATCGTTCACACAAAATACGCCATTGATATCGGCTGCTATGGCCAAGACGACATGAAAACGGTCGTGACCGGCCTGCAAAACGTGTTGCTAGCCATTGCATAACCACCAGCCTATGCTGCCCACAAAGCAGAGCATAGGCTGATTTTTTAGATATTCCCGTCTACAAACGCACTCAGTTCTGACTTCGTCATTAAGCCCATTTTAGTCGCCTCCACCAATCCATTCTTAAATAAGATTAACGTAGGAATACTCATCACGCCATATTTCGAAGGGGTTTGTGGGTTTTCGTCAATATTGATTTTAGCAAAAACAACCGAGTCCGGATGACTGGCCGCTACCTCGTTAAAAACAGGTGTGAGCGCACGGCATGGCCCACACCATTCAGCCCAAAAATCAACCAAAACAGGCTTGCTGGAATTAAGGACATCCTGCTCGAAACTTGCGTCTGTCACCACTTTTGTATGCGTACTCATGCGTAAATCCTCTGTTGATTAGAACGATAAAGACTATTATAGATCACCCGTAACGGCTTGCAATACACTTAATGCCACAATCGCTGCTGTTTCTGTGCGCAAAACCCGTGGGCCTAAACACAACGGCATAAAATCATGCGACTGTGCTTGGTTCATTTCAGCCTGGCTCAACCCGCCTTCAGGACCAATGAGCAGTGCAATGTCACCGGCAATGAACGCATGATCACGCCACGATCGTTCTGACGAAGGATGAAGAATCCATTTTGTAGCCGCATTACAAGCGTCTAAATAGGCAACATACGAGCACGCTGGATGCACCGTTGGCACTTGATTTCGCCCAGATTGTTCACATGCCGCAATCGCAATGGCCTGCCACTGCAATTGTTTTTTACCCAGGCGCTCTGCATCCAACTTTACCACACAGTGCGCTGTAAACAAGGGCGTAATGCTCGCCACACCCAGTTCAACGGCTTTCTGGATCACCCACTCCATCCGGTCGCCTTTGGAGAGTGCTTGTGCGAGATGAATCTGACGAGGAGATTCACGACTCACGCGGGCCACCTCATCCACCTGTACCGCCACCTGTTTTTTATTCACGGTGGTGATATGCGCCAAAAATTCCCGGTTATCCCCACAAAACAAAGTTAACGAATCACCAGGTTGCATGCGCAACACAACGCCTACGTGTTGACTGGCCGTTGCAGATAAGGCCA
>DNVL01000204.1 GCA_003507515.1 Legionella sp. | reverse complement strand
AGGGGTGTCAGAGGTGCATGTGTCTGGAGATGGCTATCATTACGCCATTACTTTGGTATCCGATGTATTTGAAGGGCAAACAAAAGTAGCACGCCAGCGCTGGGTTTACGCGCACCTTCAAGATTATATCAAGTCAGGTCTTTTGCATGCTGTGAACATGACAACTTGGACAAACGCCGAATGGGAGAACAATCGTGGATAAATTAGTCATCAATGGTGGAAAACCTCTGCAGGGCGATGTAGTTATTTCTGGTGCAAAAAATGCGGCCTTGCCGATCATGGCGGCTACATTGCTGGCAACAGACAATGTGACGATTGCAAATGTTCCCCATCTGAAAGATGTCACAACGATGATGGAATTGTTAGGCCAATTGGGCGCCAAATTGGTGGTTGATGAAAAAATGAACGTGCAAGTGGACGCAAATCAAGTCAATGACCTGGTCGCCCCCTATGAGCTCGTGAAAACCATGCGCGCTTCTATTTTAGTCTTAGGGCCGATGTTGGCTCGATTTGGCCAAGCGGATGTGTCTTTACCGGGTGGGTGCGCCATTGGCACGCGGCCCGTTGATTTGCATTTAAAAGCCTTAAAAACCATGGGTGCTGATATCACGGTTAAAAATGGATTTATCAAAGCCCGGTGTAAACATGGCCGGCTGCAGGGCAGAACCTTGGTGTTTGATACCGTGACGGTGACAGGGACTGAAAATATTCTCATGGCGGCGGTCTTGGCTGAGGGAACCACCACTCTTAAAAATGCAGCACGTGAGCCGGAAGTGCTGGATTTGGCCAATTTCTTAATACAAATGGGTGCTCGTATCACAGGCGCAGGCACACACACGATCGTCATCGAGGGCGTTGAATCGCTAGGCGGTGGCGCTTATTCGGTGATGCCGGATAGAATTGAAGCGGGCACCTATTTGACAGCGGCGGCGTTAACCCGTGGGCAAGTGACGGTTAGACGTGTGAAACCGGATAATTTATTGTCGATGCTGTGTAAATTTGAAGAAGCAGGGGCGGCTTTAACGATAGGGGAAGACTGGGTCACGTTGGACATGCATGGTTTGCGCCCGCAAGCCGTTGATATTTCAACCGCTCCTTACCCCGCGTTCCCGACCGACATGCAGGCCCAATTTATGGCGCTCAATGCCATTGCCGAGGGTACTGCGTC
Source organism: Legionella sp. (assembly GCA_003507515.1). Taxonomy (GTDB): domain Bacteria; phylum Pseudomonadota; class Gammaproteobacteria; order Legionellales; family Legionellaceae; genus DDPF01. Next base: position 4,494 of record DNVL01000204.1, on the reverse strand, counting down.
TGTGACGGAAAATATCTTTGAAAATCGTTTCATGCATGTGCAAGAGTTGCAGCGCATGGGCGCAAATATTCGCTTGAATGGCAATACGGCCATCATCACAGGCATCGAAAAATTGACCGGTGCCCCCGTGATGGCAACCGATTTGCGTGCGTCAGCGGGCCTTATTCTAGCTGGCCTTGCGGCAGATGGAGAAACCATTGTTGAGCGCATTTATCATGTGGATCGAGGATATGAGCGAATAGAGGAAAAATTATCCATGTTAGGCGCTGACATCAAGCGTATCTCAGAATAATGATAGCGCGTGATGCGCTCACCACGTATCTTCATGACCATTTGGCGTGTGATCGTTACACCGATTATGCGCCCAATGGCCTTCAAGTGGAGGGGCGTATTGACATCAAGCGAATCTGCACCGCAGTGACCGCTTCCTATGATGTGATTATTGAGGCCATAGCCTGGCATGCGGATGCACTGTTGGTTCATCATGGCTATTTTTGGCGGGGTGAAGAGGCAGTCATCACTGGCATGAAGCGTCGGCGCATTGGCCAACTCCTAACGCATGATCTGAACCTCTATGCGTATCACTTGCCATTGGATTGCCATGCAGATTTAGGGAATAACGCTTGTTTAGGTCAATTGTTCGCACTTCAAAATATTCAAGCGCATCCAGTCGGCCATACGCCCGCTCTTCTTTGGTCAGGTCAGTTAGCCCATCCGATGAGCGCCTGCGCATTCTCAGACGACTTGAGCAAAAAACTACAACGTGAGCCATTGTGCATATCCGGCACGGAAAAGCCCATACAGCGTGTGGCTTGGTGTAGTGGTGGGGCGCAGGATTATATTGTGGATGCACATCGGTTGGGCGTTGATGCGTATATCAGTGGCGAAATTTCTGAACGTACCTATTACCAGGCCCAAGAGTTAGGCCTGCACTATTTTGCATGTGGCCATCATGCCACAGAGCGTCTGGGCATTCAGGCGCTAGGGAAGCACCTGCTTGAGCGATTTGATGTTCAACATCGGTTCATTGATAGCAACAATCCGGTTTAGTCATTGCTACTTGTTTAATAGATAGCCCTGGCCTCCTTCGAGACGAGAGGTGGTGAATGATCATCAAATTTGCTATCATCGCCGCATTTATAAAATCTTAAAGGAGAGCACTGTGCATGACAGGTTCACAGATTTTTTGCAAACGGAATTGGCGACACTTAAGCAGGACGGGTTATTCAAGCCTGAGCGGGTGATTTCTACGCAACAACAAGCCGCGGTGCTTGTAAATCATAAGGACGTCATTAATCTTTGTGCTAATAATTATTTAGGGCTGGCCAATCATCCTGACTTGATTGCAGAAGGGCAGCGCGCTTTGGCAGAGTACGGTTATGGCATGGCCTCTGTACGGTTTATTTGTGGCACTCAAACACCACACAAAGCCCTTGAGAAAAAAATCAGTGATTTTTTAGGGATGGAAGACACGATATTGTATTCGTCTTGTTTTGATGCAAATACGGGTTTATTTGAAACCTTATTAGGTTCTGAAGACGCCATTATTAGTGACGCATTAAATCACGCCAGTATTATTGATGGGGTACGTTTGTGCAAGGCTGCCCGCTATCGGTATGCAAATAATGACATGCAGGATTTGGAGGCACAACTGATTGCAGCCAAAGATGCGCGTTTTCGTTTGATTGCGACAGATGGTGTTTTTTCAATGGACGGTGTGCTGGCAAACTTGCCGGCCATTTGTGATTTGGCGGAAAAATACGATGCCATGGTCATGGTGGATGACTCCCATGCCGTCGGTTTTATGGGTGAAACAGGGCGTGGTACACCTGAGTATTGGGGGGTCAGTTCCCGCATTGATATTTTGACCGGCACGCTGGGCAAAGCGCTAGGTGGTGCATCGGGTGGGTACACGGCGGCGAGTAGCGCCATTGTGGGTTGGTTGCGTCAACGCTCACGCCCTTATCTTTTTTCAAATACGTTAGCACCTGTCATTGCACAAACGTCTATCGCTGTTTTGGACTTGGTCGAGCAACATCCTGAATTGTTGGATAAACTTAAATTCAATAGTCAATATTTCCGTGAAGGATTGGCACGTCTTGGATTTCAATTAATTCCAGGCGAGCACGCCATCATTCCAGTGATGTTAGGGGATGCTGCATTGGCTGGGCGAATGGCGGAACTTCTGCTGGCTGAAGGCATTTATGTGGTTGGTTTTTCATTTCCTGTGGTGCCGAAAGGCATGGCGCGCATTCGCACGCAAATGTCAGCGTGTCTAGAACCACATCATTTAGATAAAGCCCTTGCTGCCTTTGAGACAGTGGGACGAGCTCTGAACCTTATATAAGGAACAATCATGAAATCATTGGTGAAAGCAAAACGTGAACCGGGCATTTGGATGGACGACGTGCCCAAGCCTGTATGTGGTGTAAACGATGCCTTGATTAAAATTGGGCAAACGGCCATTTGCGGAACCGACATTCATATCTATTCATGGGATGCCTGGGCGCAAGCGACTATTCCTGTCCCCATGACGGTAGGTCACGAATTTTACGGTGAAATTGTTGAGGTAGGGCGTGAAGTGAAGGGCTTAAGGCCTGGACAACGTGTTTCGGGCGAAGGGCATCTCACGTGTGGCTTTTGCCGCAATTGCCGTGCAGGTCGGCGGCATTTGTGTCGCAATACCGAAGGCGTTGGCGTGAACCGACCGGGTTGTTTTGCTGAATATTTAGCCATTCCTGCCACCAATGTCATGGTATTGCCAGATGATATCACGGCCGATCAAGCCTCCATTCTCGACCCCTTAGGCAATGCAACCCATTGCGCATTGGCATTTGACGTGGTGGGTGAAGATGTTTTAATCACAGGGGCAGGTCCCATTGGCATCATGGCCGTTGCTATTCTGCGTCATATTGGTGCACGTCATATTGTGATAACCGACGTGAATGATCATCGCTTGGATTTGGCTCGAAAAATGGGGGCAAGTCACGCGGTGAATGTCGCGCACCAATCCCTTCAGGATGTGATGGATGGATTGGGCATGGTCGAAGGATTTGATGTGGGGTTGGAGATGTCCGGCAACCCGAGTGCGTTTAATGACATGGTGTGCGCGATGAACCATGGGGGCAAAATCGCATTGTTGGGTATTCCTCCTAAAGAAACCGCGATTGATTGGAATCAAGTCATTTTCAAAGGATTGGTGATCAAAGGCATTTACGGGCGTGAAATGTTTGAAACATGGTATAAAATGATCGCCATGTTGCAAAGTGGGCTGGATGTGTCGCCTGTGATTACGCATCATTTTCCTGTTGCGGATTATCAAAAAGCGCATGAAATCATGGCGTCAGGTCAATCTGGCAAAATCATTCTTGATTGGTGTTAAGTGGAGTCGTTATGGCGCAGTATATTTATACAATGAATCATGTGAACAAGGTGGTAGACGATAAGCGTTTCATCTTGAAAGACATTTCGTTAAGTTTTTACCCCGGCGCTAAAATTGGTGTGTTGGGTTTAAATGGATCAGGAAAATCAACCTTGCTTCGCATCATGGCAGGCGTTGATTCGCAATATGAAGGGGAGGCGCGCGCACAACCGGGGACTAAAATCGGTTATCTGGCGCAAGAGCCTGAAATTGATTTGACCAAGTCGGTTCGCGAAGTGGTTGAAGAAGCCGTTGTGGATATGAAGCAGAAACTCGCCGATTTTGATGCCATTAGCATGAAATTCTGCGAGCCCATGTCAGATGATGAAATGACAAAACTGCTAGCTGAACAAGGTGAGCTGCAGCATGAGATTGAGGCCGGTGGCGGTTGGGATCTGGATCGCCAGTTGGATGTTGCGGCAGACGCACTGCGCCTACCGGATTGGGACACGAATGTAGGCTTGCTGTCGGGTGGTGAGAAACGGCGCGTTGCCTTATGCCGTTTGTTACTCTCCAATCCCGACATGTTGCTACTGGATGAGCCCACCAACCATCTTGACCTTGACGCCATGCTCTGGCTCGAGCGCTGGCTCGTTGCCTACGATGGCACTGTCGTCATCATCTCGCACGATGTCGAGTTCATCGATTCGGTCTGTAATGTCATTCTTCACATCGAGAACCAACGCATCGAACGATATCGGGGTGACTATCAGTCGTTTCTGTCACAGCGCGCCGAAAAAATACGTCAGACCGGCATTGCGATTGAGCGTCAGGGCCGCGAGGCAGCGCGGTTGCAGCAATTTATTGACCGATTCANNAGGCATCCAAGGCCAAACAGGCTCAGAGCCGTGTCAAGGCACTGGCGCGTATGCAGACGCTGGCACCGCTTCGAACTGAGGTTGATATAGGCATTTATATTCCCACCCCAGAGCATGCACCCAACTTGCTATTGAGGCTTAAAGATGTCAGTGCCGGGTATGCGACAGGCGATGGGCAAGTCCACACCATCCTGGAGTCGGTGGATCTTCGTATTGAAGCCGGTAGTCGTATTGGTGTCCTCGGTGTCAACGGCG
>DNVL01000004.1 GCA_003507515.1 Legionella sp. | reverse complement strand
GAAAAAGCCAAGCGTCTGGTCGAGCATAAACGTGACGTGGTGATTTTGCTGGATTCGATTACCCGTTTGGCACGCGCTTACAACACCGTCATTCCATCCTCCGGTAAAGTCCTGACGGGCGGGGTCGATGCCAACGCGTTGCAACGGCCGAAGCGTTTATATGGTGCCGCACGAAACATTGAAGAGGGTGGCAGCTTAACGATCATTGCGACCGCCATGGTGGATACTGGTTCCAAAATGGATGAAGTCATCTATGAAGAGTTCAAGGGAACAGGCAACATGGAAATTCACTTGAGCCGGAACATTTCCGAGCGCCGTGTGTTTCCTGCGATTAATATTAATCGTTCAGGCACGCGCCGTGAAGACTTGTTGTTAAGCCCTGAAGAGCTGCAACGCACGTGGATATTGCGCAAGATTCTGCAATCTATGGATGAGTGTGATGCGATTGAGTTCTTGCTGGAACGCATGAAAAATCACAAAACCAATGCTGAGTTTTTTGATGCGATGAAGCGTCAGGAATAAGATGACGTACTCTGCCAGCAACATATCGCTGGCAGAGCCGTTGAACGCTAGACTTGAATCAACGATAGCGACCCGTTCAATTCCCGCTTGATTGTGCAATAATACCCATATTCTTCCCGCACATTGACTTATTTCATGAAATACGCTGATCTTCGCGATTTTATCGCCCAATTGGAAACGCGCGACTTGTTACAGCGCATAGACCACCCCGTGTCTCCTTCTCTTGAAATGACCGTGGTCAGTGATCGCGTCTTGCGTGCCGGTGGCCCCGCTCTGCTCTTCACTCATCCCGAAGGCTATAAAACACCCGTGCTGACGAATTTATTTGGCACGACACAACGGGTGGCACTGGGCATGGGGGAGGAAACCATTGGTGCGTTGCGCGAGGTGGGCAGATTGCTGGCAGCCCTTAAAGAGCCTGAGCCACCGAAGGGAGTTAAGGATGCGTTTAGTAAATTGCCCTTGCTCAAACAAGCGATGAACATGGCACCGAAATATGTGAGCAGCGCGGCGTGCCAAACCCATGTGTGGGAGGGGGATCAGGTTGATTTATCCACGTTGCCAATACAAACCTGTTGGCCTGGGGATGTGGCACCCTTGATCACGTGGGGATTGGTCACGACCAAAGGACCGCATCAAACGCGTGAAAACATGGGGATTTATCGTCAACAAGTGTTGAGTAAAAACAAGCTTATCATGCGCTGGCTCTCGCATCGCGGGGGCGCCTTGGATTATCAAGCCTGGCAGCAAGCATACCCCGGTGAGCGCTTCCCTATCGCCGTCACGTTAGGTGCCGATCCGGCCACATTGCTGGCCGCGGTCACGCCGGTTCCTGATTCACTGTCAGAATACGCCTTTGCCGGGTTGTTGCGTGGCCAGCGCACTCAGCTGACGCGCTGCATTGGATCTGATTTACACGTGCCGGCCAGTGCTGAAATCATTTTAGAGGGGTATCTGGAGCCCGGTGTTGAAGCACCGGAAGGGCCGTTTGGGGACCACACGGGCTATTATAATGAAGTGCAATCCTTCCCGGTTTTCACTGTTGAACGCATGACGCATCGAGACAAGCCGATTTACCATAGCACCTATACGGGACGTCCACCCGATGAACCCGCAATATTAGGCCTGGCGTTGAATGAGGTTTTTATTCCGATATTGCAAAAGCAGTTTCCAGAAATCGTGGATTTTTATTTACCACCCGAAGGGTGTTCGTATCGTCTAGCAGTGGTGACGATTAAAAAACAATACCCAGGGCATGCCAAACGTGTGATGATGGCCGTTTGGTCTTTTTTAAGACAATTCATGTACACGAAATTTGTCATCGTCTGTGATGATGACATCAACGCCCGCCACTGGCCCGATGTGGTTTGGGCCATGACCACGCGCATGGATCCATTGCGCGATACGGTGATGGTGGATAACACGCCCATTGATTACTTGGATTTTGCCTCACCTGTTTCCGGATTGGGGTCAAAAATGGGCCTGGATGCCACCAGTAAATGGGCTGGCGAGACGTCACGCGAGTGGGGGCGTGTGATTAAAATGGACGACGACGTGTTGCAACGTGTCAATGATTATTGGTCTTTGTTAGGACTTAAACCATGAGTGGAAAAATAATTCAGGCGAGAGTGGAGTCCATTACCCCCCTGACGGACAGTATTTTGCAATTGATGTTAAAGCCGGATGAGTACATCGATTATCAAGCGGGCCAATATTTACAAATGTTGTTTGAGAACGAGGCCTTTAGCTACTCAATTGCCAATGCGCCATTGGGCTCGCGTCAATATGAATTGCATATTCGCCATACCAGGGATAATCCTTATCATCAACCCTTGTTTGCTCACATTAAGCGCCATGGGGTGGTGACCCTTCAACTGCCGCTAGGCGCATGCCATGTGAGCCGTCTTGATGCCGTCAAACCCATTTTATTCATTGCGGGCGGGACAGGCTTTGCGCCCATCAAGGCGATGATTGAGCAATTATTGGCCGACGGAGAACCCAGGCCGTTTGAATTGTTTTGGGGCGCACGCGCTCAACGCGATCTGTACATGGACGATAAAGCCATGCACTGGCAAACGCATGTGGCGCATTTTACGTATTTTCCACATCGGTCTGAACCGCAGGGGATGACGTTAGCAGACCGGGTACTTGCACAACATCGGCATGATATTCAAGATTGGCAAATGGTGTTAAGCGGCCCATTTGACATGGTTTATCATACCCGCGATGCCTTGGTCGCCGCTGGCGTATTGCCTGAACACCTTTTTTCGGATGCATTTTCATTTTAGGAGTGTCACATGGATACATTTTACCAAGTGTTGGGGTTGGTGGGCGCGGCATTGATTGTTTGGGTCATCTATCGCAGCATTAAAGGGCGACCTGAACAGTTTACTCGAGAAAACTTAACCAAAAGTTTTTCGAGTATGGGCATATTGGCCTTGTTGTTGATTGGATTTGTAGCGATACTTGTTTTTTTAACCCGCGCTTAATGGCGCGGCGTATTGCTGCAATAATGACCGTGTCGTTTCACCAGGTATTCTTGAATTCTCGGATGTTCAATGGTATGTGGGTTTGGATCGCGCGCCAATAAAGGCTCTTCCACGTAAGTGACGAGGCTACTGCCGTCTACCAACAAGCGACACCAGGGAT
>DNVL01000249.1 GCA_003507515.1 Legionella sp. | reverse complement strand
TTTTCACAAAGATAGGTGTTCCATCCATATCTAAGCGTGACGTTGCACCGCAAATGCTTGCGCCGAGTGGGGTGGCTTGTTCAAGTCGTTTTGATAGATGATGATCGCTTAATAAGGCTAATTTAGTAGAAATAGCACTATATGTGGTAAGCCGTTCAGCTGTTTTTGTATCCTTTATCGGTGTATTTAACATTATCCATCCGGCTGAGTTTGACGTGAAATCATAGACATAATACCACTATTCGTAAAGTGAAAGACAACCACAAACCGGGACAGGATGAGCGGTTATATTTCATAAAACAACCTCATGAATGCTGACTTTTTAGCATGCAGACCTGCTAACTCGGCACAATAAACGCTAGTTTCAGGATAGGATTTCCAATCCTTCACTTTTGTTGTTATTTTCTTTTCCTTTTTGAGGTAATTAATGGCATGATGATAGTACTTGGACTGCGCGCGAGACAGTATGTCTTCTGCCAAACGTCGATAAATTAAAATCGCCTCTAATGGGAAATTTGCTGCCAAAAACAATTTACTCAGGGTTAATAACGAGGGATAGAACCGACCATTTAATCGATCATACGTTGCTCTTAATTGACAAGCAGCTTCCTCCGGAAACCCCAAACCATGCAGTAATTCCATAGCCGTCAAAGCATTTGAATGATTTTTAGCAAATTCCAAAGATTCGTTGCGAGCGATGTCTTGATCAGCCGGTGTTTGAGCATGCTCAATATAAGCATGGTAATATTTCAAATCACTTCTAGTCATAAAACCACGCCAACGTAATTGTTGAGCTTTCACAATATCCCTTTCATCAGAATATAACTCTATCAACAAGTCTAAGCTATCGCGTCCATAATGTTCCGTATCATCAATCGACTCTAACAAGGTAATCGCCTCGGCCTTACGATTGGATTGAATCAATAATCTGGCTCTGTCTATCTGATCAGACAGGTTCTCTTTCCGGTCTGTGAATTTAAACGCGTCAAAAAATGCTTCTGGTGATTGGCGTACGACCGCTATGTCACGCAGTGCATGAAATGTTTTAAAATCATCACCACCTGGGTATTGATTTTTTACCAGTGTCTCCAATTCATTTAACCCTTTTCTTTTCAGCGCATCAGCAGAGGATGGAATCACTTCATCCAAGAGTCCATAATCGTTCTCCTCAAAATATTTCCATATTGATTTAGCCAAAATGAGTCCATTAAAGTCATGTAGCAACGCCCATGCCCGACCCCACAGCACAACTGCCTCCCGAAAAGATCCACTGATATCGCCATTTGAATCGTCACAGCGATTCATTACACGCCCACCTAACGCTAAAAATGAATCCAATTAGCTTGGTAGTGTATCGTTCTTTCTGTAAATTCAAATAAGGCTTGAAAAAAACAAGCCATGATTTATCCTTTTTTGCGCTAACAAACAAAGGAAATAAAAAATGGCTTGCGAAACGAATGATATCCAAGTTGGTGGGATTATTGAACAACTGTGCAATGAAGGATTTGAGGGTATCACCGGTGCCGTCATTACTTTATTGAATGAAGCAATGAAGTTAGATAGGACGCGTCATCTGCAGGCTTTGCCTTATGAGCGAAGTGATGACCGTCAAGGGTATGCTAACGGCTATAAGCCGAAAACGGTCAATTCGAAGCTCGGCAAATTAACATTGTCAGTCCCTCAGGTCAGAGACAGTGACGAGGAATTTTATCCGAGTTGCCTCGAAAAAGGGTTGCGTTCAGAACGCGCTTTAAAGGCAGCCTTGGCTGAAATGTATATTCAAGGCGTGTCTACTCGCAAAGTAAAAGCAATCACTGAAGCGCTCTGTGGTTATGAGGTAAGCAGCAGTCAAGTGAGCCGAATCACAAAAGAGCTTGATGCTGAGTTTGAACAATGGCGGACTCGCCCATTAGGCAAGACCCGTTATTTAATGGTTGATGCCAGATATGAAAAAGTAAGGCATGGTGGGCACGTGATTGATAATGCCGTGCTCGTGGCCCATGGGATTGATGATGAGGGGATGAAACGAATAATAGGTGTTTCCGTCTCCTTGTCTGAGAGTGAAGTACATTGGCGCTCATTTTTTGAATCGCTGGTTAAGCGTGGCCTGCATGGGATTGAACTTATCATTTCAGATGCGCATAGCGGATTAAAAGCGGCGAGGAAATCAGTTTTTCCAAGTGTGCCTTGGCAACGATGTCAGTTTCATTTACAACAAAATGCACAGGGTTATGTCACTAAAAAGAGCATGAAGCAAGCAGTAGCGAATGACATTAAAGCTATCTTTACCGCGCCGAACTTGGTTGAAGCACAACGCCTACTCCAATTAACAACTGAGAAATATCGAGAAAAAGCACCATTGCTGAGTGCTTGGATGGAAGAAAATATTCCCGAGGGTCTGACGATTTTTAGCTTTCCACAAGAACACTGGAAAAAACTGAGGACAAGCAACTTAGCCGAGCGCGTCAATAAGGAAATAAAAAGGAGAACCAAAATTGTGGGTATATTCCCTAATTGCGATTCATGTTTGCGTTTGGTGACGGCACTATTGGTTGAGATGGATGAGGAATGGGCTCTAGGTCGGGCTTATTTAAAATTGGGTGATCATTAATAAAGTGGGAAAAAGGATAAATCAAAATTTACAGAAAGAATGTTGCTTAGTCAATAGCTTTATAGCCTGTTGAGGATCATGTGGTAAAAGGTTCTGCTCTATCTCATATAAAATATGCCCTAATGATGTCGAAAAAGCTCCAGACTCACACCGATCAATAAAGCGTTTTGAACGCGCAACAGACTGAATTTCAGCTTTTAAGGATTTAACAATCATATCGATTGAAATATTTTCTACCATACTATTAGCCACCGTTCTCGTGATGTGTTTTTTGCACCAGATAGAAAAAAAACCTACCTAAAAATCGCTT